>CAYSUG010000001.1:0-115194 GCA_964434145.1 uncultured Christensenella sp.
TCTGTCTGTCTGTCTGTCTGTCTGTCTGTCTGTCTGTCTGTCTGTTAAAATTGTCCCAAACATAAACCTACCCTGTCAACCTTTTTGCAATATTATAGAAAATTTCTACAATAATATTGTAGCATAAGGCAAGATTATATGCAACATATTTATTTAACATATAAAAAATAAAAAAACAGGCATCATCATTGATACCTGTTTCCACTTGAAACTTTTCAAACTCAGACATTGGGATAATTATTCCTACCATTCTCTTCACTATGAAAAGGTTCAAGTTATTAAGACTTGGTGCCGAAGACCGGACTTGAACCGGTACGATATTGCTACCGCAGGATTTTAAGTCCTGTGCGTCTGCCTATTCCGCCACTTCGGCAAAATATTTGGAGGCACCATTCAGATTTGAACTGAAGAATGAAGGTTTTGCAGACCTTTGCCTTACCACTTGGCTATGGTGCCACACATTAATATATATGATAGTACTATAAAATTTGCTAATTAAAAAAATGGAGCGGAAGACGAGATTCGAACTCGCGACATTCGCCTTGGCAAGGCGACGCTCTACCACTGAGCCACTCCCGCATAAAATAGTATATCAAATATTATAGCCTGCTCCGACGAACAGGCCAATAATAGTTGTTGTGGTGGAAGTTATAGGACTCGAACCTATGACCCTCTGCTTGTAAGGCAGATGCTCTACCAACTGAGCTAAACTTCCATAAAGCAATCTCATTGAATGCTCTATTACTATACCAAATAAATTATACAATTGCAAGTGTTTTTCATAATTTTTTCAAAAAAACTTAAAAAATTTTTTATTTTATTTTTCTCGAATCATTTTTCACAAATATTTGGCTATATTTAGCACAAATTGTTTGACTATGTCAATAATTTGAGTATTATAGTAGTATGGAAAGAGATAAACAATTTTTTTATATATTCTTAAATATCAAAGGTGCGTTGTATACCGCAGACTGGATCAAATTTACTAGTAGTGCTGTTATGGCGGAAGAGGACAATGAGTACCAAGCTACTCTCGATGAAATGCTGCTAAAACATCCAGATTGGAACAGCTATTATAGATCTAGACTTTTCCTTAGGTCAAAGAATATCAGAAAAATCTGTCCATATAATGTAGAGGCATTGAATACACTACTAAACGAGTTAAAAGATAACTACGATATCAATTTAGTAATCACCTCTCAGAAATGGAAAGAAATGTTCGACCTAAAGACCATCCCTGCACTAGTAAAAAATGGCCTAGACTATAGCGGTATTGTGTTGGACAAGACAGATATCAGAGAAGAAGATACAGCCATGAGCATTAGACAATATCTAGCACAAGTAGGCAATCCTTCTAACTATTTGGTCATTGACTATCAAAACTCTCTGGCAAAAGACTTTGCTAGTGACAAATTGATACTGTGCGAAGAGAGAAAAACCGGACTGGACAAAAAATCTGTAATAGACTATCTATGCAGCGCTTCCGTTATCGAGCGTGCCGCAGCAACTACTACAGATATTAGTTATGAGACAGAGTTAGAATTAGTGTAAAAAAGTGATGTTGTAACATCACTTTTTTCTTACTTTTTGTCTGCCTTCTTCGCCTTGGCAGTCTTAAAAGCCTCTACAGACTCTTCTATCGACTTGTTAGCTAGATTGTCTTCTATCATAGGACCCGCAACTGTTTCCTTCTCTATCTTCTCCAGCCTCTCTACTATCTTTCTAGCCTCTGAACTCTTGTGTGGGCCTATATGTAGGCTCTCACCCTTTTTCAACTTCACCTTAGCGTTACGCAGAGCGTGCTTACTATCCAGCTCGCTATAAGGGTTTTCCCCCGTTGCATGAGTCTTTTTTGATATTTCTTTTAATTTCTTAATCGTAGCTTCCTCACGCTTCTCTATATCTCTTATCTTTGCCTTGTACTCTTTGTCTAACGCCGCTAGCTTGGTCTTCGACCCACTCTGCATCTTCTCCGCATACTCACTCTTCAATGCAGCACGCTCTTCGTCATAGTGTAATAGCAATTTTTGCTTGATATAGTATTTCTTCATATATTCTATATCTTTAGGCGATTGCCATAGATAACTTACTGCCTCTATTCGCTCCTGTGGCGATAATTGCGCCAACACCTTATACTTGTTTTTCTTTGTCATACGGATGCCTATATGATTGGCTATACAGCTAGGGTCGTCCAGCGCCAGTTTGCCACTTAATACCCTATCTTCCATTCCAGACAAAGCCAAACTCTTCAGTATATCCAAGAACACCATACACAGTACCAGCATCAGAGGGATTGCCACCAAGAATACCATACCCATTTGGGTAGCGAATAACTTCACTACACCCAAAACAATTGGGCTGACTCCCTCATAATACTTGCCTATTATTACATCTTCACTAATCCAATACGCATCCTCTGCCGCATTACTCGAGCCGTAAGTTTTGAAATATAACTTACCGTTCTCATCCTCACGCACTTCCTTGATGTGGTGGAATATCATATCAGCGCCCACCTTAGCGGCATTACGAATCGTTGTTTCCTGACTACCAAAGAATTCTCCCACTGATAGACTTACATCCTCAGATTCTGTTAAAGCACTGCTAGCAGGATAAATATCATAATTTGTACATTTTTTTGCCGAATCAAAATATTTGTAGTACGCAATGATATCACCACGAACTAATAACTTTCCATCCTCGTCGTACTGATCACCCTTCAATGCCCTAGGATTGACTTTCTTCACCAGCACTATATCCCACGCCTCAAATCCAGATTTTCTCATAGATCCAGTCGGAGCAATAGTCACAGTACTATATCCACCTATACTAGTCACCACACCTTGCATACGGCAGTTCAGCGTAGACATACACACAATTGCACATACACCCACGACAATCCAGCACAAAATATTGACAAATACACTTATTACCTTCTCCAATGGCGTCTTCGGCCTACGAATTACCTCTATATATTGACTCATTACATCACCTAAAATATATTTTGTCAGTCTAGACTCACAATCAATGTTAGTATACCAAT
The DNA here is from genome assembly GCA_964434145.1 of uncultured Christensenella sp. GTDB lineage: Bacteria > Bacillota > Clostridia > Christensenellales > UBA1242 > UBA11490. The sequence goes on from CAYSUG010000001.1 coordinate 3,041, forward strand.
ATTGCATCCTTTTTACAAAATAAAATACCTCTGTTTTTCAAAAAGAAAAATGACCACGTTCGGCCATCTCCCTCTTACGCTGCATATTCTGCCTCGCTCATCATAGTAAACGCAAAATTGCAATTAATATTAGCACCTACGTTGGCAGCAATAACACTCAACTCTATCCTCATAGTCATACTGGCACCGCTATTTACTTTAGCCCCCTCTGTCATAGCTACTGTGTCCATAGCATTAATAGCACTATTCATATCATCCAGGCTATTGTAATACTTCCCATTAGCTGTATAATACTTGACTGTCTTCAACTCGCCATCTGCACATCTATAATAAATAGAAATCAAAAAATTGTTGTCATCTGCCACTTCTTTACCAAATGTCACATACATTGCCCCACTGGATCTATTAGTAAACTCATAGAACAAATGAATGTTGGACGAAGAATTCAGTGTTGTGTTGGTATTAAAGCCCAAATGCTCTGTTATCTCTCCGCCTTCCGCATTTAGTTCCAATACAGCATTCTCTTTGCCGTCAACCTCAATTGCTTTCTGGCTAGTCAGACTGACTATCTGCCCAGATACTACCACAGTAGCATTGATATCCTTAGCAGTAAATGTCTGATCTGGCTTGTCGCCTCGTCCCATGAACATAACTAAAATTACCGCCAAAGCTATCACTACTACCACCAGCACAGCAATTAGTGCGATAACGCCCTTCTTACCACCTTTTTTCTTTGCCGGTCCATTCTGCATCATATTTGTTCCCATTTTTCACTTCTCTTTTTGATCTATTTTTTGTTAACTATATTTTATACCAATTATCCACCTAAACAAAACAAATTTTTCATACTTTTTAATTTAGCAGGATTTATAGAACAAAAAAAGAAAGACATCTTCACGATATGTCTTTCCATAAATCTATGCTTTTGATTAAGCAGCTGTATCTGGAGTAATAGCAATAGTAATATTTGCTATACCATCAGCGTCAACAGACGCATCATCTACAGTAAGAGCTACATAGATAGTAACAGCTGCATCACCAACACTAATATCAGCGATAGTCAGTGTAGAAGGAGCACCCTCTGCCAAAGCCTCTGCCTCTGTAGCACCAACACCAAGAACTGTGTTAGGATCGTACTGTGTGCCTGCTTCCTTACCATACTTAGTAGGATCAGTCTCTAATGCAGCATTCAGTTGAACCTGAATATCACCAGCTCCAGCACCTGCTGTATTAGTAAATTCAAACTTGTAGATAGCTCTACCTTGAGCAGTAATAGATACTTGTTGGAACTCTATAGTACCAATCTTGTCTGCAGTTGCATCAGCATCTGACAATGCAGCATCAATGTCTATTGTTTTGCTTGTTAGACTATAAGACTCACCTTCTTTGATATTGATAGGTGTGCCTGTAACATCCTCAGCTGTAGAATAATTCTTAGCAGTAGCAACAATTGAGCAGTCTACCTGGCTACCAGCGGTATAAGTAACACGCATAGATGAACCTAGACCTGCAGACTGAGCAACCAATACAAGACCAATAGTTAGACCAATAACTGCTAGTACTAATACAGCAACAATTGAAGAAACAATAACTTTTTGTTTTGAACTCATTTTCAATCTCCTTATATTCGTAAAAATAATTAATGTCTATAATATCAGCCATTTCGTGAAATAAATAACAGATAATTACTAAACAGTTATATTATATAGCAAATTTAGTTTATAACAAAATAATATTTATTCGTTTTAAAAAAAAGATAATATAATTAGTATTATACTATCTTAAATAGCTACTCTTCTATTAGACTAACCGTTATCTTCATGGAGCCTTCAAATTTTGCAACCAGCGTTGGATTAACTATCTTCATTGTAGCTGTAATAAATCCACTTTCGCCCGCTGAAATGTTTGTCGCTCTAGAGCTGTCGAGCGTAACTTTCATATTTGTAGCCTGATCATTCATCTCTCCTACCGCCATAATAGGCCTAGATACTCCAGCAGGATCGGCATCATTTACTACTTCGATTGTAAATATAACATATGCAGTTCCATTATCATCTATTTTTATCTCATCTTCGTATATCATTGAACCCATTTCTGCATTATTTGCAGCTGTAGGCTTTATCTTAATATATTCAGGAGTAGGCAAAATAGCATTACCATTCTTACTATCATCACCATTATATATTTGGGCAGAAGATTTAATGGTACAAGCCACATCTTTTGCTACATAGGTAACACGCATACTACTACCCACAGACCCCATTCCAGCAACAAGTACCAAACCTATAGTCAGGCCTATAACAGCTAGCAAAAGTATCCCGCCAACAATTCCAATAACTAGCTTTTGTTTTGAATTCATACAACAACCTCAAAAGTTAAACAATCTATTGTATTTTAATATATATTTCACAAATTTACAAAAGATTTACTATTTATTTTATAATTTACACAAAAAAAGAACAATCAAAAATTTCTTCACGGTTTTGATTGTTCTTCGCACTTAAATATTAACCTTGAGTAATATTTAATTTGTAGTTACCAGTTAAAGAAGCTACATTTGTATCAACTGTTACAGAAACAACAATTGTAACTTTTCCTGTAGCACCAGCATTAATCTGAACTGCATTATCTTGACCCGGATATGTTACTGTTACATTATCAAGAGTTGAACCATTGTCTGTAATATAAGCAATAATTCTACCAGCCTCTTCATTACCAGTTACAACAGCAGCATCATTTGTGATACTGAATGTGTAAGTAACAGTTCCATCTGCTGCTACAATAGTAGCATCAGAGAATGCAAATGAACCAGCCTCAGTAGTTGATGCAGCTGCCTCTACCACAATAGAATCAGATGCTTTTCCATTTACTGTAATAGACTCTTCATCAATACCAGTACCAGCTGCAGTCGCTGCAATAGTACAAGCAACGTTCTTCGCCTCGTATGTAACTTTCATTGTGTTACCTACTGCTGCAGCATTAGCAACCAATACAAGACCGATTGTAAGACCAATAACTGCAAGAACAAGAACAATACCAATAGCTGAAATAGCAATTTTTTGTTTTGAACTCATTATTTTCTCCTTAATAAAATATATTTTAAAAAGTATGTATAGTTTTGCTAATATATGTTCTCCCGTGAAGTAGAGAATTCATTAGTAAAACTATATAATAGTTTAATCATTGTGGCATAACATATTCTTTGCTATTACAATTATTAAACTATAGATACTATACAATAATATCCCCCAAAATACCAACTAATTTTAACTTATTTTTATTTTTTATAAAAAAAAAGAAATAGCCATGATATATGTGCAATGTTACACACTTCAGATAGTAGACTATTCCTTTTTTCAAAATGAAATTATGCCCTAATTAGCTACAACTCTTAGTGGTTGTACTTCTTTTAGAACATTTTCTGCCTGTAGAGCAATCCTTAGCAGCCTCAGTCTTTGCTGCTCTGGCTCTAGTAGATGCAGCACTACGCTTGGTAGCAGATGCGTTACTAGACTCTGTTGCCTTACTAGTTCTAGCCATAATTTCACCTCCTATGTATTAGGAACTGATAATGTCAAATAAAGGATATCATCTAACACCAATGTAGTTCCTAATAATATATTGTGAAGAATATTGGATTTTATACATAGAATGTTACACAAAATTCTTCTTGATGCTATCTATGGCAGTCTTCTCTAGTCTGGAGACTTGAGCTTGCGAGATGCCTATATCGTTACTCACCTCTACTTGTGTTCTACCATGATAATATCTTAGCAGCAATATTTCTTTCTGTCGTGCATCTAATGTTCTTAACGATTCCTTTAGACTAATATTCTCTAGCCATTTCTCCTCACTATTAGCGTCGTCACTGAGTTGATCCATCAACGCGATAGTATCCTCTCCGTCGTCATAGACAGACTCACATAGAGATATTGGGTCGCTAATAGCCTCCAGGGCTACTGCGACGTCACGAATAGGGATATCTAGATATTCTGCAATATCTGAACTATCTGGCTCTCTGACCAACGTCTTGCATAGTTCTTCTCTAGCTTTTAGCACCTTGTATGCAGTATCACGCATACTGCGGCTGACTCGTATGCTATTGTTATCTCTAAGGTATCTTCTTATCTCGCCTAATATCATTGGCACGGCATAAGTACTGAATTTTACATTCTGAGACACATCAAAGTTATCTATAGCCTTCATCAGTCCGACACAGCCCACCTGGAACACATCGTCTGCAGAGGTAATCCTACTACGGAATCGCTGTACAACGGATAGCACTAACCTCATATTACATATCGCAAACTTCTCTCTGGCATCCATATCACCAGCTTTTAATCTTGTCATTAGTTCTAATTGTTCTGACGCGGATAGTTTGGGCAAATGGGTTGTGTCTACACCAGTAATCTCAACCTTACTACTCAAAGAGCACCTCCTAATACAATCATCTAATATACATAGGATTGTCAATTGGAGTCTCAAATATTCTAAAAAATACAATTAGACAAAAGAAGTCAAAATAAGACAAAAAAATAGTACTAGATTACATCCAGTACTATTCCATTATACTATTGACATACTTGTTGTCTTCTCTCCAGCCCTCTCTAACCTTGACAAAGAGCTCTAACATTACCTTCTTGTACAATAGTTTCTCTACTTCTTCTCTAGCCTTGATTCCGATATTCTTGATCATGGAGCCATTCTTGCCTATAATAATCTGCTTGTGACTCTGTTTTTCACATATTATGTCAGCGGAGATTCTAGCCAATTTCGATTTCTCCTCATACGATATTATCTCTACCGCTACGCCATGAGGAATCTCGTCATGCAGCAGCCACAGCATCTTCTCCCTAATCAGCTCTGAGACCATGAATTTGACAGACTTGTCAGTATACACATCTTCGTCGAACATGATATCGCCCTCTGGGATATACGCTTTGATCTTCTCTAGCAAAACATCTACATTCTTGTTCTTGAACACTGAGATTGGGATAATCTCCTTGATATACTGCAAATCATTAAATGGAACTAATTGTGGATACAATTTATCGAAAGACGAGTCATCTATCTTACTAATAACAAGGATTGCATTAGTGTTCCTATTATCATATTTTTTAACAAAGTCTACATCTTCTTGGCGTATTCTCTTGCTACCGTCAATAACTATAACGATAAGGTCAACAGATTTTTTAGCCTCTGATATATCCCTTGCCATATATTCGTCTAATTTATTCTTAGACGCATGAATGCCAGGAGTATCAACGAAGACTATCTGATAATCTGGGATATTGAGAATGCCCAAAATCTTATTCCTAGTAGTTTGTGGTTTTGGAGAGACAATAGCAACCTTCTCCCCCACTAATGCGTTAATGAGTGTACTCTTGCCAGCGTTCGGCTTTCCTATAATTGTAACAAATCCTGAATGCATTATTTCTCCTTAGTCTCCAAATTAATATTTTTTAATATTTTCTCTTCCATAGCACGCATAACTTTCTTCTCATCTTCCTCCATGTGGTCATATCCTAGCAGATGTAATAGTCCATGCACCGCCAGATATGATACCTCACGCTGGCTACCAGTACCGTACTCTGCTGCCTGCTTTAGGCACACTGGCAAGCAAATAAATATATCGCCTAGAAATATATGACCATTATTCTCATTGACATCCATTACAAATCTAGTCCTAGTAATCTCCTCTGGCGGAATAACAGTGCCATTGTCGTCGCTATATACTAACATAGGGAATGACAGCACATCTGTAGGTTTATCCACACCTCTATACTGGGCGTTAATTGTTCTAATCTTATTCTTAGAGACGAACGCTATATTAACCTCTAGCATTGTACAAGCAGGCTGCAGTACCTTCATTGCAGCATCATATGCCTGCCTAATATATTCCTTATATTTATTAGTAAATAGGCTTTTGTTAAAATTGATTATCATAAGTATCCTTCTATATTATTATATCCTTCGTACACTCTAGGTAGACATTGACTATATATCTATCACTCAATTCGACAACGTCCACGACCTCATCTACCACAGTTTCCGTGTCATCGACATTATTATACACCACTTTTTGTAGGTTAGCAATGATTTTTTCCTTAGAATTAGCAAAATCATTCTGTTGCACCTCTTCCACAACTTCGTAGTATGTAGTCTCTAAATATCTAATAGGCAGGAGGCTAGTGCTGACCCATGTCTCGCGGTTAATAGATTCATATAACTGGAATGAATTGGCAGCTGTCTGCTCCATTATCTTGGTGTCACCCATATAATAAGCAAAGTTTATCACAGCATTGCCAGTCCGAACATTGACTATCTCTTCCTTATAGAATACCTCTGTAGCTATATGCCAGATAGTTGCAGATATTTCTGCCTTTGGTGCCACCAGATGCAAGACGCCATCTTCGTCTCGATATTCCTCCGCATAGATAAGAATATCTCCCTTTTTCACAATCTGGCCTATATACATGTTGCTAATACCAGAGTACACATGGAAGTCATTGATAATCATATTGTATGGTGATACGTACGAAGACGGTCCCTCTTCTATATTAGAGGACTCTTCCTTGATATTGATAACTAGGGTCGTTCCTACTACCTGGCTACTAACTAGACTGATGCCATCTACATTTCCTAGGATATACCTCTCTAGTTCATCATTTTCTATATTATTAATCCTTCCCAATCTTATGCCATAGTTATTGACGGCATCTAGCACCAACGCTCTGTCTATCTTCTCTAGTCCCACTACCTCTATATGTAGGGTAAACGCATTGAGTATACTAAATAGAACAATAGACACAACCACGCCTATGAGTATTCCGATCCTTGATAAGAGGGAGAATATAATGCTGGCTATACCATATCTACCCATATATTCTATCTGTGCTGTACGAAACTCTTCCTTTACCCTAGGGATATCTCTATCGCTAATAGTTATGAGTACCTTGTTATACGCCTCTCTAGAGACATTATATACATCTACACCTTGATGCGTTAGCCTATCTATGCCTTTCTCTATATTGAGACCCTCTATACTAATCTGTCTATAACTACTCCATCTTCTCATATCTTCGCAAAGCTCCCGAATAGTATACACGTACTATATTGCCACTAAGACATATGTCTGATTTGTCCAATTGTTTGATACATATATCTGTTCCTTCTACGACCAATTCATCATTTTTTAATTTCAGCACCACCTTCTCCTTGGTATATGTCAATATCTTCACATAGTTATTAACCACCATTGCCAAGCCACCAACTACTGTAAATGTAGCCACACCACCAATCTCTGATATAGGCAAGCCCGCAGTATCTACAATCTCTTTTAAATAACTAATCATATACTACCTCTTATATTTATACAATATTTATATGACTGTAATCAGCAATATATAACGATAAAAAAGAAGTGATCTTTATATCACTTTCCCTTTCATTTGAAATAATTATAATACCAAATCTTTTGTGGCTTCTAGATATATAGGAGCAACAACCTCGCCATTCAGTTTCTTAGCATTAGCCTTGATAATATCAGCAATAGTTTGGTGTGTAGGAGTCCAAACAAAATACTTCTCCACATACTCTCTAGCTCTATCTACATCCTTGTCCAACTGCAACCTAACCACCTCGTCTAACATTGCTTTGGTCGCGCCTATCACTTTATCAAAGTCGAATGATAATTTATTGTTCTGAAAAATTATTCCACCCTCTGACATTAGTCTATTGGTTATCATTACACTTCTGACCCTATGAGCCTGTGACATAACAGGCTTTGCTTTAGCAAAACTAGAATACAGTTCTGTAGTTATTATTTCCTTTGACTGCTGCTCTGAGAACACACCTGCATCAACATACTCTCTAAGAAATGCGAATATACCCATATCGGCCTTATATTCCTCTAGAATGCTAGCATACTCACCAAGAGCCTTTAGATCTTTCGGACCTAGAGAGTGTGTATTTTCATGTTCTATTGTACCCCAATGACTAGCCTCAGGATTGTAATATTTGATAAAATCCTCATGTATTAGCGTTTTATATAACTCGCTACTCTTGGAACTACGAACTTGTCTATGATAGACATTTCTCCTACCACCACCCAACTTGATAGCAAGTTTGTCACTATTAGGTAGATTTTCTGCTAGAACTATACTAGCACGATACGCGCCAGTATCGCCAGTCATTGCAATCAAATCCACATCCACTGCCACTTGGTTAGGATTGGAGTTATCAGTCTGGCTACCATATTCGCCCCTATATGGCATCAAGTTACAAGCAATGTCATTTAGACCTTGTAATTTGTCTAGCAGTTCTGTACCATCAGCATTTACTATTCCTACTCTTGCACCTAGGCTATCCTTTGGATTAACCTCTATGCCAGCTTCTTGCAACCTCTTAGACAGCTCTTTATTGGCAAAAATAGTGGTAGTAAGCTCATCATCATAACTCTCTCTAGTAATTGTGAATTCTATCTTGCAGTCTTTTAGCTTTGCCCATGCCATATCAGCCTCAGCGTCTAGTTTTGGGTCTGCACCCCTTAGAGCCTTAGCTTGAAGAACAAGATAGTTCTTTAAATCCATGTCCTCCGACGCCTTACCTGCCAATTCCAATTCTTCAGCACAATGCGTGAATTCTTCCTTGAAATAGTCGACATAATCAGTGGCTTTTAAGCTGTCTCCATACAATTCTACTATAGACCTAACAGAAAGAACCGCCTTCAATTCTTCTATCTCGCCACGATCCAGCATATCTGATATTATTCTATGAAAATGCGCTACTGCAATATCAAAATGATAATAATTTTTACCCTTTTTGTCTTCTACGCCATCTGCCAGATTAATCTGGTCTCCATTAGTATCCAGCGAGTTAATACTCTTTTGGGCCAAAAACAACCTTCTTACATTATTAGAATGCTCATCATTCTGCGCTGATACATAGTGATAGAAGTCTAGGTTATGGCTATTCTGCTGCATATATGCGACCTTGTCTATCCAGAATGCGGCACGGCACAAATGATATATGACTTTCTTCTCTGACTCTGACAATGTTAAATATTCTGGAGAATTAAAATCCAGCAAGTTAATTGCTATAAGATATTCTTTGTCTACACGCTTTGCAGCTTCTTCGCTACTAATATTGTATTTATAATCCATTATTCTTCCCTTATACTGCTTTTTCTTCTTCAATCTTGGTCACATTCTCTCTGATAAGTGTTGGTTCGCCTTTGCCAGAGATAACTCCTTTGTCCAAGATAATCTTCTTGATAGCCTTATCGCTAGGAGTAAGGAACATTAGGTCTAACATACAAGACTCTAGTATAGTTCTTAAGCCTCTGGCACCAGTCTTTAGCCTAATACTCTTGTCAGCAACTGCACTAATGGCGTCATCTGTAAACTCTAGTTCTACGCCATCTAGGCTAAACATCGTCTGATATTGCTTTATAATTGCATTTTTGGGCTCTACCATGATCTTGACTAGGGCATTTTTGTCCAGTTCATTTAATCCAACTACGATAGGCAATCTACCTACAAACTCTGGAATTAGACCAAATTTGATAAGGTCCTGTGGTTGTATCTGACCAATCAGCTCTGCCATAGGAATATTTTTCTCTGCCTCTATATTAGAATTGAATCCCAACGATGATGTACTGGTTCTCTTCTCAATAATTTTGTCTAGTCCTACAAAGGCTCCGCCACATATGAAAAGTATATTGCTAGTATCGATCTGCAGTAATTCTTGGTGAGGATGTTTTCTGCCGCCTTGTGGAGGAACGGATGCAACAGTACTCTCTATAATCTTCAGCAACGCCTGCTGCACACCCTCGCCGCTGACATCCCTGGTTATACTCCTATTCTCACTTTTTCTAGTAATCTTGTCAATCTCATCAATGTATATGATGCCACGCTCTGCCTTCTTGATATCATAGTCTGCGTTCTGGATCAATTTTAGTAAAATATTCTCTACATCTTCGCCCACATAGCCTGCCTCGGTTAATGTAGTAGCATCGGCTGTAGCAAACGGCACCTTTAATATCTTTGCTAGTGTTCTTGCTAGCATAGTCTTACCAGTACCAGTTGGGCCAATTAGTAAGACATTACTTTTCTCTAGATCTAATTCCATACTATCATTACGCTTTGCCTCAATATTATAATTAATTCTCTTGTAATGATTGTACACAGCCACGCTTAAGACCTTTTTTGCCTCGTCTTGGCCTATGATATATTCATCCAAACGCTGCTTGATCTCCTCTGGCGTAGGCAAGTCAATCTTGTCTAATTCTGCCAATTTCAAATCATCCTTAAGCATCTCTCTACATATATTGACACAGTCCTCACAAATGTAGCTATTGCCATCCGGGCTAGAAATTAGTTTCTTTGTCTCTGGTTGTGTTCTGCCACAGAAGGAACACTTCATATCTATTCTGTCTGACATTTATTTATCTCCTCTATTTATTCTAATCTAATTATACGATAATTAATAATATTATATACTGCAATAGTTTAAACAAAATGGCGCTTTTTGCAAAATCAATTTGGATAATTTTGACAAATTTTGTGAATTGTCTTAGGATATTTCAATAAAAAATGCACTTGGAGAATAAATCTTCCAAATGCATTTGATATTTTAGTTCTTTGTTTTCGCTCTTGGCTCGATTACTTGGTCTATCAGACCATACTCAAGAGCTTCATTAGCAGTCATGAAATAGTCTCTATCTAGGTCTTTTTCTAATGTCTCGATACTTTTGCCAGTATTGTCTGCCAATATCTTGATTAATTTGTCTTTGGTTCTCTTGATATGATTGGCAGTAATAATTATATCAGACGCTTGACCCTGCGCACCGCCTAGCGGCTGATGCACCATAACCTCGCCATTAGGCAGACAAAATCTCTTGCCCTTGGTACCACCTGACAGCAAGAACGCACCCATAGATGCAGCCAAACCCACACATATTGTAGATACATCACATTTGATATACTGCATAGTGTCATAGATTGCAAAGCCGGCAGACACGCTACCGCCTGGGCTATTGATATATAGGCATATATCCTTATTGGGATTCTTCGCCTCTAAATATATCAGCTGAGCCACTACAGTATTGGCTACTGCATCATTAATCTCGCCAGTCAAGAATATAATCCTGTCCTCTAATAACCTACTATATATGTCATAACTTCTTTCGCCCGAACTAGTCTGGTCCACCACCACAGGTATTAGCATTGTCCACCCCTCTTAGTTTTTATTGTATAGAACATTATGTGCAAATTTGCAAGACATTTATGCATTTTTCTCTAACAAAAAGTTAACAAGTTTGTTGAACAAGATGTCATTCTTGATATACGCCATTCTCTCTTCAGAGATTGCTGCTTTCATATCCTTGATAGTCTTGCCAGCTGTCTTTGCCATATCCTTAATCTTGGCATCAATGTCTTCTTTGGTTACATCCAATTTCTCTAACTTGATGATCTCTTGTAGAGCTAATCTAACCTTAACAGACTTTTCGGCTTGCTTTGCTTGTGCCTTTCTTATATCGTCCATAGAAGAATTTGTATATTTCAAATAATCTTCCATCTTGATACCTTGATACATCATCTGATTGGACATATCCTTAATAATTTCGTCAATTTCGCTCTCTATCATACATTTTGGAATTGTAACTTCCATATTTTTGACAATTTCGTCTATTATCTTATTTTCTTTTTCAATCTTCGCATCAGCCTCTGCTTTTTTCTCTAACTTGGCCTTGATGTCAGCCTTGTAATCAGCAAGAGTCTCGAACTCACTAACATTGCTAGCGAACTCATCATTGATCTCTGGATACTCTTTTGTCTTAATAGCATTGATCTTGCACTTGAACTCTGCTGCCTTGCCAGCCAAATTCTCAGCATGATATTCTGCTGGGAAAGTAACCTTTACAATCCTTTCCTCCCCAACCTTGGCACCAACCAACTGCTCCTCGAAATTGTCTATAAAGTTATGACTACCAATTGTCAGGTCGAATCCTGTAGCAGTGCCGCCATCAAACACCTTGCCATCTACGCTGCCCTCGAAGTCGATATTGGCAATGTCGCCATTCTCAACCGCAGCATTTTCTGCCTTCTCTACCAACCTAGATTGTTGCTCCTTGACTCTGTCAATCTCTGCATTAATATCCTTGTCAGTAACTTTCTTAGCAGCAATCTTGATGTCCAATCCAGTGTATTTTGCTATTTTTACTTCTGGTTTTACAGGAATCTCTGCAACGATAACGATTCCTTTCTCGTCCAATGCCTTAACAGAAAGAGTAGGTGCGTCTACTGGCTCTAGATCCTTCTCCTTAGACAATATAGTCATATAGTTCTTATAGAATCCTTCGCCGATAGCATCCTCGTAGAATACCTCAAAACCATATGCTTTCTCAATAACCTTTCTAGGAGCCTTGCCACATCTAAAGCCCTCTACTGCGTACTTACCCTTGTTCTTATTATAAGAAGCCTCTACCTCAGCTTCCCATTCTGCACTTGTCAGAGTCATCTCTATTTCAATATTTTTATTCTCTAACTTCTTAATAGTATATTTCATTGTTTTCTCCTTATATTATTCATACGACGGGATTATAACACAAAAAAAATATATTTGCAATTGTTTATCTTGCAAATATACATTATTTTATGAAGGTATATACGACTATTACCACCGCTAAGGCGAAAAAACATATAGCATATATCAGATTAGACCTTCTTTCAATTGAGTTGAATGTGCCTGTAACATTACCAAATGAGTTAGGCTTTTCTTCTCTAGTTGTACTGTCTATAGCATCATATATCTCCTTAGCCCGAATGTGTCTAAGATACATTTTCCAGCCCAACAATGCTAAATCTATAGCAAGTACCCATGATGTAACCCTAATATACCATGCATTATTACATTGGATAAGCAACAATACGATTAGTACACAAGTCACACATAGGACTGCAAAATTCAGCTTATTGGAAAAGAATTTCTTTAGTTTTGATATAAAATTCATAACCAAACCCTTCTTAGAATAGGAAAAAATATACTACAATTAGGACTAATGCTACTACCCAACCAACATAATACCAGACATTTCTCTTGTATACAACATATCCAAATGATGCAGCAAGCGCAACAACATAAGACAGAACATCGCCAATAGTCTTGAATGCAACAGATAAATCCTTGAATATAACCGATAGAATCAAAGCAATACCAATACAGATGACCGCCCAAAAGGCAATAAATTTGAAAAACCTACTCCAGCTAAAAGAGGTTGTTTTTTGTTTTGTAGACATAATTAACTCCTTGTTTATTTATAAATATATGATAACATAACTTTTTTCGTTTATAAAATCAAATTAAATATATTTTTATTTCTCCCATATAGAATACTTGCAGCCACAATATCTCTGACGATACAGATCATATTTTTGACTATTTCTAATAGATAAGAGATATCCGTCATTTTTCTTGAAATTGGCCTCTAAATACTCTATTCCGTACCTAGCAGACAACTCTTTGCCTATCGAATTGAGCAGCACATGGTTCTTGTGTGGGCTAACAGATAATGTAGTTGTAAATATATCAAATCCATTCTCTAAGGCATATCTGCAAGTTCTTTCCATTCTTAATCGAAAGCATTTCTCGCACCTAGCACCACCTTCTGGCAGTTCTTCTAGACCAACAACCGCCTCATCGTATTCGCCATTATTATACCCAATCTCAATTAGTCCTATGTTATATCCCTCTGCATTAAGATTATCTACAATCTTGCGTTGTGCATCCAACCTCTCGTTGTACTCTTCTAGTGGATAGATATTGGGGTTATAGAATAGAATTGTAATACTGTAGTCCTGGGACAACCTCTCCAATACTCCGCTGCTGCATGGCCCGCAGCAACTATGTAATAGCAATCTTTTCATTATCCACCTACATAATCAGCTGCAAAACAAAGCCAAGTATAGCACTAGTACCATACAAAGTAGCTAATATTACAATATTCTCTTTGATATTTTTGTTATTCTTAAATAGCACCAGCAGTGCAACACCCGCATTAGCACATAGTCCTGCTATACAAGAAGCAAAACTAATAGCACCATTTAGGAATAAGTTTGTTATAACAAGACTGGACGCACAATTCGGAATTAGCCCAATCAGCCCTACTAGAAAAGGTTGAAATAAACTATCATTTAAGCTAGAAATACTCTCTAATCCAACCCATTCGATAATCCCAGATAGGATAACTGATACAATAAATAAATACAGGCAAATCTTTAGACTATGTACCAATGGGTGCAATATAAAATGTTTAAATCCCGACTCTTCCTCTACCACATCGTGTCCACAACAGCCATAGTCATGGTCATGATGCTCTATATTATCCGCGGTTGCCGCAACTGCCACTTTACTCTTTTTCGCTTTTATCTTGTTATATATGAAATTTACCAAATATCCTATAGCCACAGCATAAACAAATTTAATAACTATTAGAAAAACAACATATCTTAAAGGATTGTTAGCAAAGTTACCATCAAATATAGTTAAGAACGCCCCATAATTGCCACCTATTAGTATAGGAATCGCTTCATCACTAGTGGCAATAAATATAGCAAGCAATGTACCCATAGATATCTTCTTCTCAGAGTATAAATCGGTTGCAACAACAGAGAATCCGCATTGGGGAATTATTCCAACAGCACTAGCAATGAGTGGGGAATATTTGTTATTAAGGAAAGATTTTGTCTTCCATTTCTTAGCACACTTGTTCTCTACAACCTCAATTAATACATATATAAGGAATAGCATAGGAAAAATAATCAGCGTCTCTTCTAACGCATGCAAAAGTATATGACCTATCGTTTCAAACATAATTTTTCCTCCATATATTTTCTTAAGAATTTCTTATTTCCAGACTTGTAATTCTGCAATAATTTAACAAAATCAATTCTATCAAATAATATTACAGTCAATCTATTCGCCATATCCACTGCTTGCTTAGAATACTTGGAATTAGTAACAACCACAGCATAATCCATTGCATAGTAATTCTTAGCAGTATTGATCTCTTGAATAGCAGCAGATCCAACACTATGATTATAATACAATTTCGTCTGAATGCAATAGTTTGTGCCGCGAAATTTTGCAAAAATATCTACCCCATAGTCCCCAGAGCGTTTGGTTAACGTCGTTTTGTAACCAAAGAAGCTAAACAAATACGCCACAATCTCCTCGAACTGAACACCAGATATAGCATCAATGTCTGATACAGAAATAGTGTAAAGATAGGAATGTATACGACGACTTTGTACACATTTACTAATTAATAATATTAGTCCTACAATGATAGTTATAGGAAAAAATACAACACAAATAATAATTTTTAAATTTTTAGACATAGCAATATTATAACAAAAGAAAATCTATATAGCAAAAATAAAAGCGATTAAATAAAATTAATCGCTTCAAATACTATTTTACACTCATAATCTTCTTGATCTTAGTGCCTACTTTTTTATTCTCTGCCTCTTCCTCCGCCTTTTGCTTGGCAAGCTCCGCCTCTTTTTTCTCTTTCTTTTCGTTATATTCACGAGATTCTATCGCTATCTGTTCCTTAACTAATGCATCGTTCTCATCTATTGGCTTAGGTAACTTATCCTCATCTTTGATATGAACATCTAATTGGTTATATGGGATAGATATGCCATTCCTATCGAATTCTAATTTTACCTTTTCTAATATATCAAACTTGAAATCCCAATAATCCTCAGACTTTGTCCATGCACGGCAAATAATATCAATAGATGAAGTGTTGTGTGCACTTAACTTAACAGTAACGCCTTTGTCTTGCAAGATCTACTCATGGTCATCAACCAACTTATGTATTATTCTTTTTGCCTTTCTGAATACAAAGATGATCACCTTAAAAGACACCCACCATATCAAAAGAGCAACAAGAAGCTTAGTCAAAATCTGTAGTCCAGTAGTCGTACACCAATCTACTACACTATCCCAGAAACTTGTCATGTCTGCGTTTAACAAATTCTTAAACATATTTTTCCTCCAAAAGTATTTTTTACAGAACTGATTGTATAACTTAAAAAAAAGTAAATTACAACAAAGTAATTGTTTTTTCAGAAAAATATAAATATTTATCTGACAGTATCCAATGAGTATTCCTTTGCCATAAAATCATTAATTCTGTCTTGACACCTTCGCAAAGAGAATATATCTTCTTCATCCGAGAGAATATTCTTGATGATTGAGGTAAATGTCACATTCCTATACATATCCATCCTCTTCTCATGTTCTGGATTAATAGATGCCGACATTTTTCCGTCTTGACCTATCCGCACAACCCCTCTGACCATGTGACAATTCTCTTCATCTTCCTCGACTGCAACATAATATTGTGTATCAACCTTTTTGCTTTTGCATTCTTGTAAGGCATTGACATAGAATTTGCCAGCAAATACACTTTGAAAAAAGTATCCAACAGAATATTTTTCATTCTTTTTATCAATCCCTACTTCTGGTAATCTGACATTGTCATAATCAATATCATAACCTTCTGCTAGATTTTCTCTTACATCAGCTGGCAATATCGCCTCTGGAGACATTATAAATACTCTATGGTCCATTACCACATTAGCAAAAATGCTATTGGTCAGATTTTTGCAATCATCAGTAGGCAAAAGCAGATCCACCTCATCTCTTTCTAACTTTAAATCCCTAAACTCTAATTTTGACATACATTACTCCTAATTTTTGTAATTTATAATTTATATTTAAACACGATCTGTACTAATTAATTTGTACTAATTAAAAAGATTTTTTCTTTGAATGCTCCACGCTTCTCCACTTTTTGCAATCTAATATTTTCAAAATCAGAATGTCTGTATCCCTTAGCCTCTACTATTGCCCTTAGCACCTCTTCTAGATCTGCAAGTTCTTCTATCTCTCCAGACTCCAAATACTCTTTCATTTCTTCGTGTAGCTTTGCATTTAGCTCTGTCAAATACTCATCATTATTTAGTATCTTCGTATGGCAATGATCACCATTATCTTCTATAATCTGAGGTATCTTATCTCTTACTAATTTATTATAAATCGGCATATGTACTAATTCTCCTTGCACACTCTTAACTCATCCATTCTGGTCACTATTTCATCACACATATTATCAATAGTCCCTCTATTCATTAACTCTTCCTTTGCCTTAACCTCTCTTGCATCAAACCAAGTCCTCTGTTGCAAATATTCATGCTTCGGAGTATTAAACAGACCATTAGTAGATATCATAACATCGGCGCTGGTATAGAAATTGTCCAGATTATCCAACAAGAAATTATTAATAGAATTGTCTCGTGCAACATTCCTATCCTTGTAATCCATTCCTGGACATAACGCCACCACATTAGTTTTGTCTAAGAACTGTTCCATATCTCTCTGCAAATCTGAAACAATAATAGATTGTGGACAACGTCTTAATTTCATCTTGGAGAACATTCCAATATTATTCTTTGTCATATCCCAGCCAAATGAGCCTGGCGGATCTAAAATAATTGGCTGGTCTACTACACCTACAATATATTTGACTATCTTCATTGTTGTGTCATTAATAAGAATAATTTCTTCCATTTCTGTTGGGTTATCATACGTACTATTATAGTAGTCATAAGCAATTCCGTACAGAGGTTTGAAATCACCAAGCAGCGCACGATACTGGTTATACATTTCTACAAACTCATGCACTAACTTAATCTCTCGTTCTTTGTATTCACTAGTCATAGTGCCATGTAAAATAGGGTCTCTTTCTATCTCGTCCAAGACTCTATTAATATATCGTTGCTGAGTCTTTGGATCTGGACTAATATAAGCTCTTTGTTCCAAAAAAATCACTTGTAAAAGGTCATCGATATTAATACAGCTCATATTTAATTTACTAGACAACTGCGACGAAATAAGGCTTTTACCAATTGAAGATGGTCCAATTAATGTTATAGATCTATTCAAATCATTCTCTGTCATAAAATATCTCCACTAGTACACATATCAAAAAACATTTTAACACAAATAGTGTGTCAACAAAAGACTTTTTTACTATATCACAAAAAAACTAGCAAATATATTTTTGCTAGTTCTAATTTAGAATCCAAAGAGCAATATTAAGAGTGGTTGCTATACATACCCATACAGGATAAATAGAAATGATAAGTCCGTTCATCGCATCTTCCTTGCATATCTCAAAATACAGCCTTAGTGCAAATAATGCATTGATTATTATCACAACATTGCCAAGGAATAACTGTTGAAATGTAAAAAATACTAGACACCACAATATATTTAGCACACCATTGACTACAAGCAAAATGATATTTTCTTTGCTAATTGGTGTTCTTTTCTGCCATTTGATCAATACATATGCAAATAGAACATAGATTATAGTCCAGACTATAGGAATGACTATAGACGGAATCCACTCCACAGGCTTTGTTAAGTCTTCAAACCACCCCATGCCTAATTGTGTAAACAGTGTTCCTAATCCAGCGATTACAATAATTGAAACAATAATTAATACAATATTTTTCTTCATACAATTATTATTTCCAAACAAATCTATTTTATACAAAAAAAAGTCCGCTATATTATAGCGAACTTAATGTTTTAAATTGTTTTTGTTATTCACCTTTTACACTCTCATTAACTGCTAATAACTCGTCGCTGATTGACATTCCAATTCTATCATAGATATCCTTTACTTCCTCTGACTTTACACCCGCAGTAAACCATTCGAAATATATGTCATTAAGGTCTGATTGCTCAAATAATTGCAAGTCTCCACCTATAGTAAATAAATCACGCGCTGGAAATATCGCTGTCTTTAGCTCCGTAGGAAAAGTAGTCCTAATCTTCTCTAACGGGTTATATTCTGATACACAATAAAATGGCCGTGAGCATGACTTTCTACCTTTTCAAATCCATATTTTTCCAATTCTCGACTGGTCAGAGCCACACTACTCTCAGAACATGGCTCTATATTATTTTCTGCCTCTATTTTTTCTGTTATAAATGATATTACTTTGCATGACTCTTCACTAGACATACCCTTTGGCAACATAAAAGGACTGGATAAACCAAATGTCTTACCAATCTTAAGAATATCAGTTCCATACTCATTATATTTTCCCATAGAGACATAACATAACCTGACAGCTTTTAAATATGAAATCTCTTTCAAAAATTCTTCATTATTTTTTGCTATTTTCTCTTTTCTCTTCTCTTTAAAATATTCTTTAAATGATTTCATTTATATTTACTCCTTAAATCGTCCTTCTATAGTCAATATTTAGAAATGCTAGCTTAACTAAATCATAAATATATCTTATCATAGCGAAAACATAATTTCAAGACCTTAGGAAAAAATATCGTGAAAACAAATCACAAATTCAATATTGACTTAGCTAAAGTTTGGTAATATATAATATGGAGATTTTGACAAAAGCACTTTGGGTAACTAACCTATTGTTGTAACAATTCTATAAAATACAAAAAAATAGGTATCGCAAATATACCTATTTTTTATCCATCATTTAACATTAATAAAATAACTATTGTGTATTTTTTGTTTTAAAATTTTTATTTTTTATTCCAAACTTTATCAAGAGAATTGCTATCAAATGGAACTGTTCTCTTGTTCTTTTTGTAATATTTAAGCCAGATCAAATACGCACTATATGTACCTTTATAATATTCCTTATTAGGCAAGAGTTCATTATCTTGTACATATTTATTGTTTACAAAAACAAAAAATATATAGCCATACAAATCGTCAATCGACTCCAAAGATACAACATTTCTGTTTATTATACTAGCTAACGATTCAATCCATTGTGCATATCTTACAATATCAAAATGGTCTTCTTTTGTAAAAGTGTATTCCTCTTCAGATTCTTTAGGGTCGCATTTCATCATAACTTTTTGAAAATTGTCATTTTCTGAAAAATTTTTCCAATATTCCATAATAAAACTGGCTTCATTAATGGCTTTGTCTCTTTTAAACTGGAAAAACAATGCAATTGCTCCAATAACTGCTGTTGCTACTGTTATAACTTCAAGCACTCTATTCCCTATATATTCATCAAAAAGTAATGTTAAAAACAAACTACCAATAAGTAAACAAATGGAAAGAGTGGTTAAAACTTTATTTTTTTTCATAGTATAATTTCCTTTTTACTTCTCACTTAGTATAGGTTAACAAAATATAATCAATTTTAAAAGCAATAAATACTATTTTAATGCACTATATTTTTTATACTAACATTATATCACCTTTAAATCTATTCTACAAATAAAAAAGGCAACTATAATTTATAGCCACCTTAACATCTGTTATTATTCAATCTCTGCTTGTTGCGGTTCTTTGACTGCTTTTAAATGTTGGATTTGTTCATATGATATTTGCATATCTACGTTATTATCTTTAAATATTTTAGAAATATCGTTATCTGCTAGAAGCTGTTCTCTAATATCTGCATACTTATGGTCGTAATAATTATCATAATGAGGTTCGTCATGACAGACATAACTTATACTCCTATGTGGAGATATTGTTCGTGTAAAATATGTAATCAATTCTCCAATACTTGTATGCTCATAAGCCTTTACAACTAATTCTTTATTATCAATAATTTGCTCTGGTGACAAACCTTTTAATGCACCAAAACCACAACCTTCAATAGCAGCATCTACCAAAGTAACATAATCTACTCTTGTATTTGGTAAATTATTTAATATTTCTAAACCAAACGTCTGGACTTGCTGAACAAATTTTTCTGTCGAAATAGCATTAATTACTTCTTTTTTATCAGTTCCTTTAGATATACTATAGCCAGGAAAAACTTTGTCTAATACTGATACAATGTTCTTTTCTGGGAAAGTACTTATAAATTTTTCTACAAACTCAGGATTTTTAAATTCAGATTTTAATTTACCATACTCAAAATAATCAAAAATATACTTATCAACTGAATCTTTCAATTTTAGATATTCTAACAAAAAATCTGTGTCCTTTTTTTTCTCATCATTAGGCACAAACATCTTGGTCAGCTCTGGATTTGCTCTATACAACGACATCATGTAACTATTGTCCGCCAATTGTTCTTCTGTTAAACGCAATATATACAGTCTGTCTGCATTATTATCATCTGATACAAAATTTATAATTGCGGAATTAACCTCTTCTGGCGAAGCATCTGGATTAACTCCTAGCGCCTTATAAAATCTATTTTTATCTTTTAATTTCGACTTTTTATCAAAAAAATTTTTTATAAAACTCATAACCATAATATCCTTTAAAGTTTTTAAAATAATACGCCAATATTATATATCAGAATTTTAAAATGTCAAGACCTATTTTTAGTGACTTATTTCAGAATGATGAACTACAAAAAAATTGTGTATTGCATTATTATTTGTTTTATGATAACATACTTATTAATACGAGATGCTAAAATACTATCATAATATGGAGAAATATAAATGAATAATTTTGAAATAAGTATAAGAGACCTAATTGACTTTGAAGATGGTAAACATTTCAATGAGGATAAAATAAGAGCTGGAAAATATAAATTTATAAGAGATTTAGAAGACCAAAGTTTAGACATCCCAGTACATCTTACAGATGTTTATAATATAGCAGAAACAATCCACTTTCATTATTTCGATAGAGAATTATATGATAACGACAATTTTTGTGTTGGACTAACAAGTTTTGGTCGCCAACAAAACTGCACCCAAATAGACCCTTTTCTCTATGAAAAAGATATAGAATGGATACAATTCTTATTTTCTAGATATGGGGAAAAGTACGCTATAGCAAGTAGACCATTAATCGAAGCTAAAATGAAACAAGCAAAAAACTACTTAAATCATATTAATTCTACTTTTGATACTTGTCACGAATACGACGAAAATGCATATAACTACATATTTAGTAAGCAATATTATGAAAAAGAAATAAATAAATGCAACCATAAAATATCTATTTACTCTGAAATTTTATCAAGTATAGCCCAATCTTCAAATCAAGAAGATGAAATGACAACTGTTTAGTTAAAATCACCACTATATTGGTGATTTTTTATTTTAGAAAATTTTCATAGAGTTTATTGTTAATAAAAAAGCAGATAGCATATTGACAATTTGACAACCCATATTGTATAATCATGTTACAATTATATAGGAGTACCCATAGTATGAACATCGTTAAAGCATTAGAGTCATTAGGAAAAAAAGTTAATAAATACAACACTTTAAGTAAGGAATATGCAGATTTAGAAGATAAGCATAGCAGCGAAGTAAAGAGAGTTAAAGTGATGTATAGTGCAAAAAAACGTGGAGAACTTGTTAGACACTTACTAGCCATGAAAAATATTGCCACAGAAGAAAAAGCGGCAATAGACAATATTCCTGAAAACAGCATTAATTATGCTGAATTAAGAGATGCATACCAAGATGAAAAGTATTTCAGAAAAAAATTATTAGAAAATTTCATAATTGACCACAATTTAATGTGTCAATTACTAGAAAAGGAAACCAACTTGGCATGGACATTTAAAGAGATATGTGGTCGTCATCCATCTGATCCAGTATATAGATATGCTTATGCACATGGAATTGTTTTAGTTAATGAAAAAAAGCCAGAGTTCTATGTAGAAGGTAAAATATATTACAATGAATATCTGAAAAAATCCGAAAATATAATCCCATGCTGTTTAGGCTTAACATATCCACAAAGTTTTAGTGACGAATGTCAAATAGAGGCAAATAATTATAACTGGCTAGACTTTTATCTTCATAGTGTAGGTTTAGTGCCAGAATATGAGAATGAAGAAGAAACCAAAAAAGCTTTGCCAAAATGTGGAATATTTGAAGATGTTATAAAAGATGCGATAGCAAAACATATTCAATCTTTCTCACCTAGTAGCTTATCAGAAAATGATATAGAAGAACCTCAGGCGTAATATAAATACATATTACCAAAAGAAACAATTCGCACTTTGGGAGCGATGTCTAATTGGAGCGTATGCGACAAATATAATTTGGCGACAGCCACTATGTAATTTACTGAATATTATGCATAACGACTATCATCGCATTACATATCAACCTATGGTGGAATTACATAACAACTTCGTTGTATTACATATCAATTTGACAAGCAAATTGAATAAAAAAATCTCAAGTTAAACAACTCGAGATTTTTTTTGGTGCACCGTATGAAAATAAACTTGAACCAGATTTTACAGAAATTATATAATAATTAAAAAAATATTAGGAAGAAATAAACTTCCTAATATTTAAACACTTTTATTCTTCTATAGGTTCAAATTTGATTGTAATAGTTCCATCTAATAATTTAGTGTTAGACTCGTCGATATCTATAGATTCCCACTCTTCTTGAGTTCCTTTAAAGATAATTTCGGTTAATGAGTGTAAATTGCTTAATGCAGCCATTCCTATACTTGTCACACTATTTGGAATTGTTATTTTTTCAAGGTTCTCACAACTAGAAAATGCACGTTCTCCAATACTTAATACTCCATTAGACAATATTATACTTTCTAAATCCTTACAACAACTAAAAGCATACTCTCCAATATAATCAATATCTATCGCGATTATATCACTATTTTTGCACGCAAGAATTAAAGTTTTTGTTTCTTTCTCTACTATTACATTATAGCAGATATCGTTACCAAATACCCCTTTTCTACAATCGGTATATATAGCATTTAATTGAGAGACTTCTATACTCTCCAAATTATAGCAGTTTTCAAAAGCATTACTCTTAATATCTACTACACTACTAGGTATATATATACTTTTCAAGCTTACACAATCTCTAAAAGCTAGATTACCAATTATTTCTACACTATTAGGAATATATATATTTACCAAACTACTACAATCGCTAAAGGCTGAATTCCCAATTTCCTTCACAGTATTTGGAATATTTATACTTTTTAAAGATGTACATTGATAAAAGGCTCGATACCCAATTTTATTTATACCATAATTTAATTTTACACTTTCTAATGCAGTACAGAATTGAAAAGCAGAATCATATATTTCGGTTACCCTTGTTGGTAACTCAACACAATCCAATGTCTTATTTGTTAGTTCTTTGAATATAGTTCCTTCCAACACATAATCATCTGTCCATTTTGCATACAAGCATATAGTCTTGTTATCTTGAATATCTTCTGAACAAACACCATTGAATACTTCAGTATACGTCTCATCAGTATACCAATCTACAAATGAGTAACCAGACTTGGTCGGAATTGCTAAATCTAGCATATTAGAATTATCTAAATATTTAACATTTGTATTTTCAACTGGATTAACACCACCATCAAGGTGATAACATAGATTTACAGCAATTTTATTTTCCTGTTTTACAGCAGAAACCTCTATCAGATTCTTCCATTCATCACTATTGTCTTCTGTTTTATATCTCCACTGAATATGTGTATCTGTTGTTTGGAATTCTACCTCTCTTCCATCCACACTAGGATTACCTGGATCACCTTTATAACCATCTCCAAGCAAAGTTTTCAACTCGTTAATACTAATAACATTATTCCACTCATCGCTACCTTCTACTTGCCATTGGAAGTAGTTGTCGGCAAATCTAACATTAATATCATCCTCCTTATCACAACCAACTAGTCCAAAGGGCATTGCAAGTGCGCAAAGTCCCATTGCTGTACCTGCTAAAAATTTTTTTAATCTTCCTTTTTTCATTATTTTCTCCTTTTTGTATAAATTTTATTTTATTATACATCATAAAGTGATGTATGTCAACTATTTTACATCAGTTTGTGGTATATAATAACATATGGATATTGCAAAAATTGTTGGAGATAATATTAAAACAGCAAGAAAAATAAAAGGACTAACTCAAAGCGAGGTAGCCAAAGTTTTTCGAATGACACAACAACAATATAGCAGATTTGAAAATGGTGTTTTTGAACTTAATTATCAGCAAATATGCGATATTTGCAAATTTTTAGATACAACACCAAATGAATTATTTAATTTTGATATATAAAATTAAATAAAATCCGATATATTACAAAAAATACTTTTAACTCTTCACTTTTAGTTTTTCACTTAAAAAATAATCCAAACTTTTAGTGAAGATTGAAAAATAAAAGTTAAAAGTACAAACAAAACAATCCCTATCTTACGATAAGGATTGTTTTTGTTTGGTGCGGATGAGAGGACAGTGTCTATTGGACAATAGTCCAATACTTCGGGTGGCACGCAGTGACGGGGTCCCGAATACAAGTGAAAGGCTTTTGCGTATACGCAAAAAGAGTTCTTAGTAATAAGAACTCTTACTCATCTAGCCAAAACGAAAAAAGCCTCGGCATTGCCGGGCTTACTGTCGTTGGTGCGGATGAGAGGACTTGAACCCCCACTCTTTCGAACTAGATCCTAAGTCTAGCGCGTCTGCCAATTTCGCCACATCCGCATTTGGTGACCCATCCGCGATTCGAACGCGGGACACCATGATTAAAAGTCATGTGCTCTACCAGCTGAGCTAATGGATCGCATTTGGCTGGGATGGCAGGATTTGAACCTACGAATGCGAGAGTCAAAGTCTCGTGCCTTACCGCTTGGCTACACCCCAATATTCGGTCTATCCTGACAACAATGACATTATACTACAGCAAAACTGTATTGTCAATAGAACTCAATTACTTTTTCAAAAAAATAGTGTGGGGTGAATAGTGGGACTCGAACCCACGACTTCCAGAGCCACAATCTGGCGCTCTACCAGCTGAACTATATCCACCATATTTTTTAAAAAAATGGTGTGCCAGAAGGGATTCGAACCCCTGACCCTCGCCTTAGAAGGGCGATGCTCTATCCAGCTGAGCTACTGGCACAAAATAAATACTTTTTGAATGGAGCGGGTGATGGGAATCGAACCCACGCAGCCAGCTTGGAAGGCTGGAGTACTACCATTGTACTACACCCGCAAAAATATGTTTGTATTCAAAAAGCATCATAATAATAACAAATCTACTCCCCCATTGTCAACAATTTTTGGAATATTTTTATTTTTTTATTTGTTTATTTAAAAAAAATAGGATATATAGCAGCTACATATCCTATTCTATTACAAACTAATATATTCGTGCTGTATCGTATCGCCATCAATTACGAGCTTAAGACAGACATCATTCTTTAGCGAGCCGGGGTTAAAATAATGTACGCCATCCACAACCTCATGATATCTACTATGCGTGTGTCCAAATAACACAACATCTACCCCTATCATATTGGCATACTTCTGCAGTGACAGCATAGTCCTCTTTACCTCAAAGGTATTGCCATGAGTCACTAAGATATGCTTGCCAGCGACATTTATTACCTTTTCATAAGAAATACTGCTAAAAAAGTCGCAATTACCCCTAACTGCGGTGACATTGGGTAAATTATCATACACGCCTAAATCGGTCAATCCATCGCCCAAATATACAAAGTGGTCGAAAGTAAAGTTATCAAAAATTTTCTCAACATTATGTTTTGCTCCATGAGAATCGGATGCTACTATTATTGTGGCTTTATTACTCTTTGTTTGCATCATCGTTCTCTTTTGCTGCAATTCTTTCATTACGTTTGTCTATTCTTTCTTGCATATCTTCTATTATCTTATTAGACTCTGCCTTGATCTCTTGCATTCTTAGATTATAGTGTTGTTGTAATTTGATACGCTTTCTAGCCACCTTCTTAATAGATTTGGCTTGCTTAGACTTAATAGCCTGTTGTTTTTTCTCTAATTTTTCATCGTAATGTTCTTTTAATTCTTCTTCCTTTTCTTTCAAATCATCCAATTTTTCAAGTTTCTTATCTTCTACGCGTTCTAGGTCTTTCTTCACGCTCTCCTTGAAAGAGATTAAACGCTCTTCGTTGGCAAATAATCTAATAAAGTTAGTCCTATGTGCCACGACATCTATGACTACAGTGAACCACATCAGAATCATAGCAACAAAATTATATTGGATACCAGAAATAAATGTATGAATTATTGCAAAAATTATGATAAAAAACATACTAGCAAGGCTACCAATCTTAACCAAAAGGAAAAACACCAAGTCTACTAGCAAAATCACCAAAGCCAGCAGCGGATTGGCAACTATGAACATACCTACGGTACAAGCTATTCCCTTGCCGCCACGAAAATCGTAGAAAACTGGATACATATGACCAATAACAGCAGCAAAACCGCCCACAAATAGAGCAATTGTAGACATATATTCATCACCAGGAAATAACAAAAACCTACCAATAAGTGATGGAATCGCAGCTTTCAATGCGTCAAATACCAGTGTAACGACACCCATCTTTAACCCATAATTTCGCAGCATATTCATTGTGCCAGGGTTGCCACTACCTTCCTTGGTTATATCCTTTTTCTTTTTTGCTGTAATCAATCTAGAAATACTAATATTGCCTAAGAAATATCCAATGATTACAAGTGCCGTCAATTTAATTATTTCCATCTTTCTCTGCCTTACTCTTAATTACTAATTTGATAGGTGTTCCACTATAATCTACGCTCTTTCTAATACAGTTCTCTAGATATCTAACATAAGAGAAATGCATCAATTTGGCATCATTACAGAACACGATAAATGTAGGCGGTGCGACCTCTGCCTGGGTGATATAGTATATCTTGCACCTTCTTCCACTCCTAGCAGGAGGCTCATTGACCAGTATTGCCGACTGTAATATTTCATTAAGAACACTAGTACCAATCCTATTATGGGCATTGTAATATACCTTCTCTACCATTTCCATTACTTTATTTAATCTCTGCCCAGTCAGTGTAGAGGTGTATAGAGAAACATAATAATCCATAAATTTCAGATCTTCATCCAGCTTCTTATTGAACTCATTCATGGTCTGAGTGTCTTTCTCTATCAAGTCCCATTTATTCATAAGTATAATGCTAGGCTTGCCCTCTTCATGCACTATTCCTGCAATACGAACATCTTGCTCGGACAACCCTTCGCTAGCGTCTACCACAATTATAACTACATCTGCACGCTTAATAGCCTCAAATGACCTAAGAATGCTATATAATTCTACGCTCTCTGGCTCAATTGCCCTCTTCCTTCTAATACCAGCAGTATCAATAAGAACAAAATCCTTGTTGTTATATCTGAATGGAGTGTCTATTGCATCTCTGGTGGTTCCAGCAACATCGCTAACCATTACCCTATTCTCACCAACTAACTTATTAAGAAGGCTACTCTTGCCAGCATTTGGCTTGCCAACAATAGCTATCTTAATCTTCTCCTTGTCCTCGTCCACACTGACTTTGTGCTTGAATTTAGACACAATACTATCCAGAAGATCACCAATACCCATGCCTTGTACGCTAGATATGCCAATAGGCTCACCAATGCCAAGGTTATAAAATTCGTACAATTTCTGTTCATCATAATTATCTAATTTATTAACTGCTAGCACGACTGGCACGTTATATTTTCTAAGGAAATTAACAGCATCATAATCTGCCGGAACTAAACCTTCCTTGCCATCCACAACCATGACAACCACATCTGCCAGATCTACTGCAATGGCTGCTTGCTTAGTAATATTCTGCTGGAACTCAGACTTGTTAAGAACATCCAGACCACCAGTATCTACCAAAGAAAAAGCATAGTCACACCACGTGGCATCACCATATATTCTATCTCTTGTTACCCCTGGCAAATCCTCAACAATACTGATTCTCTTGCCACAGATTCTATTAAAAAGTGTACTCTTGCCTACATTAGGTCTACCTACTATTGCTACTAATGGCTTTTCCATAACAACCTCCAATGCGTTGTTAGATTAGTATATCACACCTTGTATACAAAAAGAAATATAATTTTGTAATTTACAAAAACATTTTTTGCCATTTACTACAAGAAATTAAGCCTTGTGATGGCAATTGCACCATCACAAGGCTTAAAAATAATCGATTACTCCGTAACTTGGAACGGATATACATTAACCACCTTAATAGGTTTATCTATCTTCAGCGATCTATCCAGCGGCTTTACAACTGGAATTTTACTTGCCTTGACTAGCTTTAATACACCCTTTTCTTTCTCTACCACAAAGTCTACATTCGGAGACAGCCTTCTGGCATAAACCAGCTGAGGCATATCATTCTTCACAGCAATAATCTTGCTACCTTTTTTGTTCCTTAGAGACTGAGGAATTTGCTTGTACTTAATAGTATGCATCAGACCGTTACTTGCAAAGATAGTAACGGCGTCATCAGCTGTTACCTGCATAGCTGCTACCACTTCGTCCTTAGCAGCCAGCTGAATACCCTTGACACCCACACTGACTCTACCACTAACAGCTATATCATCAATTGGAACAACCATACCTATACCTTGCTTGGTGAATAACGCCATCTGAGCACCCTTCTTAACTATCTCTACAGAGACAACCTCGTCACCTTCTTTTAACTTAATTCCAGCAACGACACTCTTAGCACAAAGATATTCACTGGCCGGAGATTTCTTAATCATGCCTTGCTTTGTCACCATAACAATAACATCATTACCGCCGTCCTTGCCTAGGTCTAGCATATCTACGACTTGTTCCTTAGTTGTTACACCCTTGGCATAAGAGACCAAGTTGGCACCCTTGTCACGGAACTTACACTGATTGATATTAGATACACTTAGCTGCACAGAATTGCCCAGATTAGTGAATATATGAACCAAGTTTGCCACATTGAACATCTTGCTGACAATAGGTATCTCGTAGGTTGTAGCGTTTGCTCCCAGATCCTTTGTTGCCATATTATAACTCTTCTTATTCACAGCCTTAAGCGTAGCATTAGGCGTAGCTATAATATGCAATTCTTCATCTGCCACCTCGCCAGACTGAACTGTAGTCTCTACTATCTCAAACTCGTCTGGGTTAATGAATTCTGTCTTTCTATCACAGCCAAATTTCTTTGCAATATCACCCAACTCATGCTTAACTATCTTCAACTGCATCTTCTCACTCTTTAGAATAGATGTATATCTAACTATCAGATCCTTCAATCTCTTCAGCTCTGTAACTAGCTTGTCCACCTCTAGGTTGGTCAATCTAGCCAATCTCATATCTAGTATTGCTTGCGCTTGGACATCTGATAGTTTGAACTTCTCTATCAATCTTATTTTTGCATCAGTAACACTCTTGCTGGTCTTAATAATCTTGATAACCGCATCAATATTCTGAATAGCAATCAGTAGTCCCTCTAATATATGTTCCTTTTTCAAGCAAGCTTCTAGGTCAAATTTCGTCCTATTATATATAACCTTCTTTTGATAATTAACATAATAGCCTAGATAATCTATTAGACTCAGTTGCTTTGGCTTGCCGTCAGCAATCGCCACCATATTGGCATTAAACGCTGCTTGCAGATCTGTCTGCTTGAATAATATATTCAGAATATTCTGCACCTTTGCATCTTTCTTCAGCTTAATAACTGCGCGCGTACCTTGTCTATCAGACTCATCTACTATATCCAGAATATAACTCAGTTCCCCTTTGTCATCAGCCTCTTTTAAGGCAGCAATTTTCTGCAACAATGTAGCCTTATTAACCTGATAAGGAATCTCAGTGAATACAATATTCTTCTTATCATTATCGGCATTCTCTATATGATACTTCGACCTAATAATAATCTTGCCCTTGCCAGTCTCATATACTTTCGCCATATCCTCACTATTTATAATATAACCACCTGTAGGAAAGTCTGGGCCTGGCATAACCTTTAGCAGTTGCTTCAATGTAATATTAGGATTGTCTATATATGCACATACTGCATTACAAGCCTCTCTTAGGTTATGTGTAGGAATATTAGTGGCCAGACCTACCGCAATACCCATGCTGCCATTAACCAAAAGGTTAGGAAAACGTCCTGGCAACATATCTGGTTCTTTACAAGAGTCGTCGAAGTTCAAACTCCAGGATACAGTGTTCTTCTCTATATCCCTTAGAAGTTCTAGTGACAATGGAGCTAGTCTAGCCTCTGTATAACGCATAGCAGCGGCTCCATCACCGTCCACGCTACCATAGTTACCATGTCCATCAACCAAGACCTCACCCATATTAAATGGCTGTGCCAATCTAACCATTGTATCGTATATACTTCTATCGCCATGAGGGTGATATTTTCCCATGCAATCACCGACTATACGAGCACTTTTTCTGTATGGTCTATCTGGCATGACGCCTACCTCTAACATACTATATAGCACTCTTCTCTGCACTGGCTTTAATCCGTCTTCCACCCTTGGCAACGCACGATCCAATATAACATATTCGCTATATGGCAGCATTGACTCGTGAATAACTACATCGACTGGCTTTGTTACATATGTCTCGCCCTCCAGCCTTTCTTTCATCTCTTCTGCTTTTTTGGATCTTCTAGGTTTCTTTACCTCTGCAGCCATTGTCTCTTCTACTATATTTTCAGTCACCTTAGTTTCTTTCTTAGAGACAATGTATTTGGATATATCATCACTTGGTTTGTCTGTCTTCTTTGGCATAATTACTTCCTATCCTTTTCGAAATTAGATACTTTGTTAAAGTTAGCATTCTCTATAATATATTTCTTCCTTGCATCAATATCGTCACCCATTAGCGTATTGATCATCTTCTCTGCCTCGGCAACATCATCCAAGGTCACTTGTACTAGCACCCGCTTATCAGGGTCCATAGTTGTCTTCCACAACTGTTCTGCAGTCATTTCACCTAGTCCCTTAAAACGCTGTACTGTATAACTAGTAGATCCCTTAGTCGCCTTGAGATAATCTTCGTCATTGTAGATATATGTTGTCTCATTACGCTTGGTAATCTTATATAGTGGCGCAATGCCTATAAATACATGTCCGTCTAGTATCAATTCCTTCATATATCTATAGAAGAAAGTAACAAGAATAGACCTAATATGTGCACCATCTTGGTCGGCATCGGCAAGGATTATTACCTTGTTATACTTCAAATTATTTATATTAAATGTATCGCCAATACCAGTACCTAGGGCACTGATTATAGTCCTAATTTCCTCATTGTCAAGAATCTGCGCCAAACGTTTCTTCTCTACATTAAGCGGCTTGCCACGCAGAGGAAGGATTGCTTGGAAGCTACGGTCTCTGGCTTGCTTAGCACTACCGCCCGCACTATCACCCTCTACTATAAACACCTCGTTAAGTAATGGATTACGACCAGAACAACTAGCTAACTTACCCACTAAGCTGAAGTTCTCTGCATTGTGAGCTTGCCTTGTCAAATCTTTTGCCTTTTTTGCAGCCTCTCTGGCTTTTTGTGCCAACCTACCTTTTGCAATTATTGCAGATATAACATCCTTGCTACCCTTCTGATCAGCAAACAGTATCAAGTTATTATATACTATTTGCTCAACTTCTGGTTTTGCCTCTGGGTTGCCCAATTTAGTCTTGGTCTGTCCTTCGAATTGAACATTTTTCATCTTAACAGAAAGCACAACCGACATACCTTCTTTGAAATCATCATTAGTAAGGTTACTGTCCTTCTCCTTAATAATGCCCAACTTTCTACCTGCTTCATTGATGGCTCTAGTAAATCCACTCTTGAATCCAGTCTCGTGCGTACCGCCTTCGCTAGTAGGAATGTTATTGACATACGAGAATACATTCTCTGCATATCCGTCTGTGTACTGAATAGCACATTCCATTATTACTTTGTCACTGGATCCAGCAAAATATATAGGTTCTTTGTATGCCAGAGACCTCTCTTTGTTAAGATATTTCAATAAGTCAATTAGGCCATCTTTGAACTGATATGTCACAGTCCTAACCTCTGGGACATCTCTATATGTATTGTCAACCAAAACTAATTCTATGCCCTTATTTAAGAATGCTAGTTCTTTTAATCTTTTGGCAATAGTGTCATATTCGAACTGTACCGTCTCAAATATCTTGGCATCAGGCTTGAATGTTACCTTGGTTCCTGTCTTCTTAGTAGCACAGACTTTCTTCAACGGTCCCTGCGGTACACCTCCAGCATACTTGCCATTAGACTTCTTGATAGTCTTGAAATCCATAGAGTACTCGAATCCATCTTTGCTAACCACAACATTCAGCCATTCTGACAACGCATTTGTTACACTGGCACCTACGCCATGCAGACCACCCGAATACTTGTAATTGTCATTATTAAACTTACCGCCAGCATGAAGTTGCGTAAAGACAACCTCTACACCACTTATATTCATAGTAGGATGCTTGTCCACAGGAATACCTCTACCATCATCCTCTACAGTAGCCGAGCCATCTACATTAAGGGTAACTACAATCTTATTACCATAGCCATTGGTAATCTCGTCAATGGAGTTATCTACAATCTCCCACAATATATGATGCAGTCCCTTGCTACCAGTTGTACCTATGTACATACCTGGACGAAGTCTAACAGCATCCAACCCCTCTAACACCACAATATTGGCACTCTTATACGTACTAGCCATTGATACACCTCATAAATATATTATTAATCAACCTAGTGTAACACATTTGAAAAAATCTTCAAAATAAAAAACATTTAAATAACAAATTCTTAAAAAGTCCTATTTTTAGAACTTTTTTGATGCCACGACAAATTTGCATCTGTAATTAATTTGTACAATAATTCAAAAAATACAAGTCTCAAATACTATAAATAACATATCTCACCAGTAAATAAAATCATACATTTTGCATACACTTTAAATAATATAAGGAGACTGAAGTTATGTCAAAAGCAATTGTACTAACCGGGGGCGGAACTGCTGGTCATGTAATGCCAAATATTGCATTGCTGCCAGAGTTAGAAAAACATTTTGATAAAATCTATTACATTGGAAGCAAGAATGGAATAGAGCGAAGCATAATAAAAAAATATGAAAATATCAAATATTACCCTATTGATAGTGCAAAGCTAGCAAGAAAATTGACATTAAAAAACCTTGCAACTCCATTCATTGTAATAAAGTCTGTATATCAATGTATGAAAATTCTTAAAGAAATCAAGCCAAGTGTAGTATTCTCTAAAGGTGGATATGTGGCAGTACCAGTCGTGATTGCAGCCAAGATGCTAAAGATACCAATAATTGCGCATGAGAGCGACTCTACAATAGGCCTTGCCAATAAGATAATATACAAATTCTGCAACACAATGTTCTTCTCCTTCAGTGAGGCTATGAAAGGATATGAGAAAAAAGGCAAGCACAGCGGCTCTCCAATTAGAAGAGAATTCTTTCACCCAAGGCGTCACAAGATAGCAGATATAATAGACAAAAACAAGAAAACAATTGTCATAGTTGGCGGCAGCCTAGGCAGCAAAGCACTGAACAAAATAATAACCTCTGCTTTAACTAAACTAACAGACTACAACATAGTCAATATAGTAGGCAATGGAAAAATTAATAAGGAAATAAAGTATCCCAACTATTATCAATATGAATTCATTGACGACATTGCGGACGTATACAACCTGGCAGATGTAGTCATATCCAGAGCTGGCAGTAATACAATATTTGAACTACTAGCTATGAAAAAACCGATGATACTAATCCCTTTGCCAAAAGATGAATCTAGAGGCGACCAGATAATAAACGCTGAGATTTTTGAAAGAAACGGCTGGGCAAAGTGCTTGAATCAAAAAGAACTAACTGCAGACCAGTTAGTTCTAGAAATTCGCCAAACTATTCAGAACAAATCCGAATACATAAAGCAAATGAATACACAAAGTAAAGAAAATGCTGTACAAATAATAGCAAAAGAAATAGTCAAGATATCAAACAATCTTGACAAAAAGTAGTATATTTGTGTCAAAAACATATAAAAAGATGTCAAAACGACATCTTTTTATATCTTATCTAATTCACTCTTGATTGCAGTTTTGTCAAGATGTTGACCAATAAACACCAACCGAATCATCCTATCGCCATACTCATCATTCCAATCACGCCTAAACGCCTCATCAGACTGTAACCAAGACTGTTTTTCTTCCTCTGACAATATCACGTCGTACCACTCGCCATTCTCTGTCAAAGACTTGCTGTAGCCAGCCTGCTCGTACAAATATGACATATCTCTGTTGTCTGAGAAATACACCACACCCTTAGTTCTTATGATTTTTCTTCCAAAATCTTTGGCACAAAAATCTTCAAAACCTAATCTATCAAATGGCTCTCTACGATAATATACATAAGTCCCTATACCATACTCTTCGCCATGTTCGTGGTCGTGATCATGGTGGCAATGTTCGTGGTGATGATGGTCGTGGTGTTCATCATTTTCATAATCATGGCAATGACACTCGTTATGAGAATGATGACACTCTTCACACTCGTCCTCATCCACTTCTTTTTCCAACTCTTGTATCCAACCAGCGGATGTAAGTGCGTGTTCAAAATCAAATAGATTAGTATCCAGTATCTCGCTTAGATCTACCTTGGAATAATTGGTCTCAATCAGCTTTGCACTAGGTTGCAATTTCTTAACCACAGCCCTAACCCTGCCAAGGTCTTCTGGCGAGACATCATCGATCTTGTTAAGAATTAATACATCACAGAATTCTATCTGCTGTATAACCAGATTCTCTATATCCTCATCGCCTACTTTTTCTTTGTCCAGACTCTCACCACAGCCAAATTCTCTTGCTAGCCTAATAGCATCTACTACTGCTACTACTGCATCCAATTTACATATCTCAAACCCAAACAATTGTATCAGGTTCTCTCTTAAGAACTCCAATGTCTGTGCAATAGGAATAGGCTCACATATGCCGCTAGCCTCTATCACTATATGATCAAACTTCTGCTGTTTAATAATCTCAGCCACTTGTTCTATTAGATCTTGCTTCAATGTACAGCATATACAGCCATTGGATAGAGCCACCAAGCTCTCTTCTTTCTTTCCTACAACGCCACCTTTTTCAATCAATTGAGCGTCTATATTGACTTCGCCTATATCATTGACAATCACTGCAACCTTGTATCCAGCAGAATTGGCTAGAATGTTATTAAGCAGCGTTGTCTTGCCGCTACCAAGATAACCAGTAACTAGTGTAATTGGAACTGTTTTCATACTATTTACTCCTTCCTACAAAAACTAGGCTATAAATACAGCCAAGCTGACTATTTTATTCTTCGTAATTATCTACATTGTGATACACTTCTTGGACATCATCGCTCTCATTTAATGCATCCATCAATTTGACAAAGCTAGCCATTTTGTCCTCTGGAATAGAGACATAACTACTAGGAATCATCTCTACTGCAAAATGCTCTACCATAATACTATTGTTATCAAAGTATTCCTTGACAGAGTCTAGATTGTTAGGCTCTGTATATATTGTGAAGCACTCGTCATCTATCTCTACATCCTCTGCACCCGCTTCTAGTGCGTGCATCATCATATCATCATCGGATATTCCAGTACCCTTAGCCACAATTAGTATACCCTTACTATTAAACATATATGATACACAACCAGTCGATCCTAGACTACCTCCAAATTTGTCAAAATAATGTCTTACATCTGACGCTGTCCTATTCTTGTTATCAGTCAAACAATATACAATAACTGCACTGCCGGCTGGACCATATCCCTCGTATGTAATAGATTCATAATTGACGCCACCAGTCTCGCCAGACGCCTTCTTGATAACTCTCTGGATATTATCGTTTGGCATATTCACAGATTTTGCCTTCTGTATCAGATTCTTTAGCTTTGGATTACTGCTAGGGTCTGCGCCACCAGTTTTGACAGCCACAGCCAGCTCTCTGCCAATTTTTGTAAACACCTTAGCATTAGCGGCATCATTCTTTGCCTTGGTATGTTTGATTGTACTCCATTTATTATGTCCTGACATAAATATATCTTCCCCTTATTTCAAATAAAACATTATTATCCCAGCAGACACACTGGCATTAAGACTCTCTACGCCATTGGTCATAGGGACAGATATCGTGGTTGTAGCAATGGATCGCATCCTAGCAGACACTCCACGACCTTCACTACCTATTATTATACCAAATTTACTACTCTTCGGTCTACTATTTTCGATACTAATTCCCGTCATATCACAACAAATTAATTCTATCTCATGCGATTTTGTATACATTTCTATATCGTCATATGACATATCTTCCACTATATTTAATCTAAATACAGTACCCATACTGGTCCTTACAACTTTGGGCGAATATGCGTAGCAAGAATTAATTGCGACAATAGTATTGTAGCCAAATGCAGCAGCCGATCTACATATTGCACCAAAATTGCTAGGGTCTTGAATCCCGTCAAGAATAACAACTTTCTCGCCATATGCATCAGTATGTTGCGGCAGTCTTACTATTGCAAAAATACCTGTCGTGGTCTCCGTTTGAGCCAGATGCTTTGCCACGCTGTCAGATATCTCATACACATCGCACTGTGCCCTAGTCACTACATCCACAAATCTGTTCGCATCTGCTATAAATATCGTCTCACATAGTCCCAACGACTGCATTTCGGCAATAATCTTCGGACTCTCTACCAGAGTCTTACCCTCTAACCTAGAGTATTTTGGCATAGTCAATTTGCTAGCGTATTTGATTAATTTATTGTCTTTACTACTAATTAACATCGTCCACCTCTACTACCTAGTGTACTACTATTACACACAAAAAACAACATAACTAAGTATGTTGTTCGATTTTCTTATTACAGACTTAAGCCTTAGCGATTGCTTTCTTAGCACTAGCTACTAATTCTGCAAAAGCCTTCTCATCATTAGCAGCAAGATCAGCAAGAACCTTTCTGTTAAGATTGATGTTAGCCAATTTTAAGCCGTGCATGAATACGCTATATGATATATCGTTCATTCTGCAACCAGCATTGATTCTAACAATCCATAGCTTTCTAAAGTCTCTTTTCTTCAATCTTCTACCAATATATGCATATTGGCCGCTCTTCATAACTGCTTGGTTAGCCACTCTGTATTGCTTACTTCTAGCACCCCAATAACCCTTAGCAGCCTTCAATACCTTTCTTCTCTTCTTTAATGCATTAACAGCTCTCTTAATTCTCATAATATTCCTCCATATTAGTCAGTTTTTAGCCAACTAGTAGTCCTTTTACATTCTTTTGGTCTGCTTTGGATACATAAGTTGCTTTTCTCAGTCCTCTCTTTCTGTCCTGAGACTTCTTAGTCAAAATGTGTCTTCTATTCTGTTTATTTCTCTTGATTACTCCAGACTTCTTCAAAGAAAATCTCTTCTTTGCACCAGAGTGTGTTTTTTGCTTAGGCATAATTTTTCTCCTTTAATATTAGTTGTTATTTCTTCGTATTTTTTGGTGAAAGTATCATTATGATTTGTCTGCCATTGATCTCTGGCTTGCTAGTCATATCACAGACATCTTGTAACAAATCATAGAACTTGTCCATGATAGGCATTCCCATTTGTGGATTGGCTAATTGCCTACCAAACATTCTAAGACTAACCTTTACCTTGTCACCAGCCTCCAAGAACTTTCTCACATTCTTGGCTTTGAATGCCAAATCATTGTCGGCGATATTCATAGACAGCTGCATTCCCTTAACCTCTGCAACCTTCTGCTTCTTTTTTGCCTCCTTCTCCCTCTTCATCATATCAAACTTATGTTTGCCATAATCCATGATACGACATACTGGCGGAGTGGCTGTGGCTGATATAAGTACTAGATCCAATCCCGCATCTTCTGCCTTGTCTATAGCCTCCTTTAATGATACAACACCATATTGTGTTCCGTCATCGCCAATCAATCTAACAGACTCAGCATTGATTTGCTCATTAATAAGTAAATCTTTAATAGTTCCATACCTCCATTCAATATTAAAAAAAGTGGACACAAAGCCCACTTCTTTTACTAAAAAAACCATGAAAATAAAACAAATTTTTTTAATAATACCTCGCTAGATGACCGCAGTCTCCGTCGGGTGAGAAGTGGAACTTCTACTTTTTAACGATGTGATTATAACAGATAAATGTCTCCTAGTCAAGGGTTTGGAGCAAAATTTTTAACAATTACATAGTTTTTTGTCCAATAACTCAAAACAACTAACTTGTAACAATTATTTATCGTACAGACTATGATAACACAAAAACAGCAAATATGCCCTACATCATCCAATCAATATATAAGCCGAAACCTTTTGTCGCATCGTTTAGAAATACGTGTGTAACAGCACCCACTAGTTTGCCTCCTTGAATTATTGGACTACCACTCATACCTTGGACTATTCCTCCCGTCTCATTTAGCAGGTCTGGGTCAACAATCCTAATAACCATACTCTTATCATTGCCACTGCTCTTGTAGTTAGTCTTGATAATCTCAATATCATATTCCTTGACACCTCTGCCGCCAATACATGAGAGTATCTTCGCCTTGCCAGGTTTAGCAGTAGCCCTGCCACCCACTTCTATCATATCTAGGTCAGAGGAGTAATCCACCAGATCATATATTTTGCCAAATGCACCATTATCGCTATTGACATCGAGAGACCCTATAGCATTATCGCCAGCATTAAATACTCCAAGCAACTGCCCTGCCTGCCCTTTGGCACCAATCTTGACCCCTACAATATTGCAGTCATACACATTGCCTCCAGTTATGTTAAGTGGCTTACCAGTACTATCCAGACTAATAGCATGGCCTAATGCTCCATAATTAGCTTCAGAATCTACGTAAGTTAATGTTCCTATCCCCATTGCATCTTCCTTCAACCACAGCCCCAATCGATAAGTGCCAGACTGTGCATCTAGTGCGGGATATATAGTTGTCGTGTAGTTATTACCCTCTCTAACATATCCCACGACAATCCCCCCACCTGCAGAATAGTCGTTCAATACATCAAGAATATCTGAAACTCCTATTACATCTACATTGTTAATGCTAGTTATAATATCGCCAACTTTGATGTCTGAGGATGCAATGGGAGAGACCTTGCCATTAGCAGTCAAGATATAGTTACTGCCGACCACAATTACACCCTTAGTATTGATGCTGAAGCCTAATGCCTTGCCGCCAACAAATACTTTGTCATCGACTACATTAACCTTTAGATTCTTGATGTTAAATATATTAAACAGGTTGTATTTAATAGAATATTCCTCTATAGTATGGTCAGAGTCATCGCTCAGACAAGGAGTAACTGCATCATCCATAACAAACGAGCTATATGATAATAATTTATCGAATTGACTCCTAGTCAGTGTTACCTCATCATCATACATTAGAATATCAAATGGAAGAAAATAAAGAATTATAGCGACAAAAATAGAGACAATAACAAATATAACACTTCTTCTACAACATCGCTTCATCCTATCCTCTCCTATACTCTTTGCTAAGTGTAGTGTATGCAAAAGATAGAAAAATATAAGCATGTAAAAATAAAAAAGCCCCTATGTCTCTCCATCTAGAAAAATCGATTACATAAGGGACACAAAACTATTATGTACTATTTCTTTTTCGATTTCTTTGCCTTGCTGGTGTCATGCACTTGCTTGACTGACTTGATATAGCATCTACGACGCTTGTGGAACTCTCTCTCAAAGCCATCAAACTGATTCTGAACAGCGATATTATCCTCTAACTGTAATAGAGACTCTGCATATTCTATCTTGTCTTCTATCAAATTATTAAGAATCTTGTTAAATATAAATGCTGTAACACCCTTCGTCCTATACGCCTCGTCTACCGCGAATAGTGCAAAATCAACAACCTTAGGATGTTTTAACTCTCTAAGTAATCCAAATATATGTGGACTAAACAACCTTCCCTTCATTTTCTTCATAGAATTGGCAAAATTAGGGAATGCTAAGCCAAATCCAATCAGCTTGTCCTCAGCATCAACTACAAGACACAGATATCTTAGATTTACCGCCAAGATGAACTGGCTGATAAACTGTTCTTCCAGTTTCTTTGTAATAGGTACGACCCCATACAGCGGTTCGTAGCAATCGTTAAGTAGCTTGAATATCTGGTCTTTGTATCTATTGACCAAGGTCTTCTTGCTCTTGATCTTCACTTCTCTGAACCCGTATCTGTCTGCAACCTTCTGAGCTAATCTGGTCGTTCTCTCGTCTATAGTATCTGGAATAAATATCTTGTATTCTATCCAGTCTACATCCTTGACATATCCTAATTTCTCCAAATGCTCCTTGTAATAAGGATAGTAGTAGTTCTCCTCATAGGTAGACATCTGGTCAAAGCCCTCTATAAGCAAACCTTCTCGCTCTAGGTCATTGAATCCAAGGGGACCGTGCACTGCCTCCATATGCTTCTTCCTAGCCCATTTCTCTACCGCAGCAAATAGTGCCTTCGACACTTCCATATCGTCAACAAAATCGACACGAGAGAATCTCACCATCTTTTTGCCAGTCTTCTTATTGCTAGCGCGCTGTAATATTCCTGCAATTCTGCCAGCTACCTTACCGTCCTTGTACGCCAGATAATACACAGTCTCGCAATCGTCATAGTTTGCATTCTTCTTAGGACTGAATATACACATCTCGTCACTAATAATAGGTGGAACGAAATAAGAACAATCCTTATATAACTGCAGCTGGAAATTAACAAATATCTTCTGCTGTCTCTTAGTCTTAACTTCTACAATCTCTACCATATGTGGCCTCTAATCAAATTATAAATACAAGATATTTTATACTTATTTAGCACTTATTGTCAATTAAATTATCCGATGAATTGATAAATAATCTCTGACCTACGAATAGTTTAGTCGATTTTAGATGATTTAATTTAATTATTTCTGCCACTGTCACACCACACACCCGACTGACACGCTCTATAGTATCTAGGGGACGGACTGTGTATACCTTACCAATGAGATTCTTGGAAATAATAACATTGTTCTCATACAGCTCAGACGCGTCTACTACTATCCCCATAGCTGCCAGCGATTCTACCGTGTCATTGTTTTTAACTCTACATACAATATCCTTTGGAAAATTGTCTACATAATACACTCCGTCATCCGCACCCTTGGATATAATCTTGGCAGAATAATCGTTATAGAAATTAGTAATAACATCACTAGAATCTATAGTATCATCACTGCCATATATAATTCTCACCTTATACATTATCCCCTCCATCACACTATAATCTACAACTATAATATGCTCCTATATCACAAATAATGTTCTAATAGCACTTAGAAAGTGAGTATATTAGAAATATAGATTATCTATATCTTTGTAATGGAGGTGATATTATCAAATCAATAGTCAAATCACTATTCACAATAACTATATTCAGCGTAGCCACTAGGGCTATGGGATTTCTATACAAGATCGCACTATCTAGAATAATGACTACAGAAGACTTAGGAATATTCAATATATCACTCAGTCTCTTTGCTGTCCTTACCACTATTATATGCTCTGGCATATCTATCACTGTATCCAGGTATGTATCTATCAATCATTATAAGAAGGACAATAAGCAAAATAACGCATTGATGTTCTCTACGTTAGTCTTAACAACAATACTTGCAGTTAGCATCAGCATTTTGTTAATATTAGGTAAAAAAACTCTCATAGCATTGTTGTCCAACGAGGCTAGCTATGAGTTACTACTAGTCATGATTCCTTGCATAATTATATGTGCTATATACACTCCATACAAGTCATATCTGCAAGGCAGAGAGTTATTCTTCCATAGCAGTATAGTAGAGCTAATAGAGCAAATCATTAGGATCGTAGCTTGCTTTGTTATTTATTTCTTGCTAAAAGATCTGCCAGTACTATACGCACCTACCATTGCCATGGGAATAGCCGCATTAATTAGCACGATCCTAGGGATGTATTATTACAAAAAGGCTGGCGGAAGATTTGGCATTAGCAAACCAAAATTGAAAAATCTAATAAAAAAGAGTACACCTATAACGTTAGTCAAACTGCTATCTACAGTCATGATGCCAGTTATCACCATAGTGATACCAATGCAAATGATGAATAGCGGATATAGTGCGGAGGAAACATTGTCGCTGCTAGGAATAGCCACTGGCATGACTCTGCCACTACTAAGTATTCCTGGCACAATCATAGGATCTCTTGCTATGGCAATACTGCCACAAATAACGACTATGTACGAAGAGAAAGAGCACAATGCATTATCATCGCAGATATCCCAATCAATGAAATTTACTATCATTGTATCGTTCATAATAGTACCACTATTCATGGCATTGGGAGAGCCAATATGTGAGATAATATTTGCTAATACTCAGGCTGGAACGCTACTACAGAAAGCCGCATGGGTCATGGTGCCTATGGGGATATCTCAGATAACCAGCACTATCCTTAACTCTATGGGGAAAGAAAAGAACTCGTTCATCTATTACATAGTTAGTGGTGTGTTTTTGGCAATATGCATAGTCTTTTTGCCACAATATATAGGCATAGAGTCAGTAATATGGGGACTCGGTGCCAGCAGCATTGTAGTATCTATTCTCAATATCTGGAAGATAAAGAAGACTTTGGGTGGCAAATATCATATATTACCACTAGTCATTGGGTGCAGTATTATAACTCTTGCTACAGCACTGCTAACTACATATGTGTATAATATAATTAACAGTATCCTTAGTATAACTATCATTAATATTGGGTTATCAGCAGTAGTCGGTCTGACAGCATTTATCTTGCTTGCATTCGCATTTGGACTAATAGATGCAAAAATCGTAAAAGATATAATGCACAAAATTTCTAGAAGAAAAAATAAATTAAAAAATTGTTAAAACTATTTGAATAAGTATTATTATATTGGCAACAATACAATACATGACATTCACAATAATATTAAGAAGTATAATAATATACGTTTTGGTGCTATTCTTACTCAGAATAATGGGAAAGAGGCAGATAGGCCAGATGCAGCCATATGAGTTCGTGATCACTCTAATCATTGCAGATCTAGCGACAGTTCCAATGAGCGACACTGCCCTACCATTACTGCACGGTGTTATTCCATTGCTTACTCTAGTATGCCTGCACTTTATCTTCACCTTCT
The DNA here is from genome assembly GCA_964434145.1 of uncultured Christensenella sp. Taxonomy (GTDB): domain Bacteria; phylum Bacillota; class Clostridia; order Christensenellales; family UBA1242; genus UBA11490. Next base: position 47,215 of record CAYSUG010000001.1, read on the forward strand.
TAGAGAAAAAATCTATCGGGGTAAGAAAATTATTGAACGGCAAACCGGTCATACTGATAGACCCAGATGGAATAAACTATGAGAATCTAAAATCATGCAACATGAACTTTAATGACCTGCAAGAGGGCTTGAGAACGGCAGGATATTTCAACCTAGAGGAGATCTTGTACGCAATAATACAGACAAATGGAACTATCACAGTGCTGCCTAAGGCAAAGTACGCACCTCTGACAGCAGACGCTGTAGATGTAATAATAGACGAGGCCAGCCTGCCTATTATCGTGGTTGCAGAAGGAAAGATTATAAAAGAAAATACAGAGCTAGCTAAGATAAGCAATGATTTCATACTAAATAATATAAAATCTTGTGGAATCAAGTCTATCAAGGACATATTGCTTATGACCATTAACAGCAATGGCAAAATATATGTCCAAAGCTATAGCGGCACCGCTACCAGTGTGAATGCAGTAGGATACAAGGGAGATTGGTAGTATGAAAAGAGCAATAACCATTATATCAATCACCACCATTCTTATCGCATTTGCTATAGCAGAACTAATATATGTGAACCAGATCGTAGACTATATGGAAGATAATATCAACGCTATTGCATCGCAATACGAGGAGAACAAAGATGATATCACAATACTGGCTGACAAGATTGTAGATATAGACGAATATTGGGATAGCTATGAGAGCATCCTATGTCTAATATTCAGCCACAAAGACCTAAGTGTCACAACAGATTCCCTTAACAAGCTAATAGCCTATACCAGAAATAACGACTACGACAATGCAATAGCAGAGCTAGAAATGTTGAAGACATTGGTAGAGAAGAATCATCACATAATGGGATTCAATATACACAATGTTTTATGATACTACAAAAAAAATACTTGGTTTGATTATATTTTAATAATCCCAAGTATTTTTTTTATGTTATATTGATTATATTATCGGAAGTTGTAGGAAAGCAGAGCGAAGCAATATTTTCATACAACTGATGTTTATTCAATCTATGTATAGGCTGTTATAAAACAGCACTAGAACACGCAAGTGTACATTGTTCGACAGAACAACTTACATAGATTATAATCTAGGAAGTTTATACAAAGTACCGAAGGGACCTTGATATAAACTGACGACGTTTTCAATCTATGTGTAGCCATTTCCAATGGCTGTAGTGCGTTAGCACTTTGCAACGCCAGTTGCAATAGCACATAGATTATATTATTCACAAGAATAATACATCGTTGTCCAACCTACGCCGCTTTTGAAATTTCTTGCATTTGCTGCTGGATCAGACAAATCTACATCCTTGACAAATTTAGAATATTCAACATCGCTATATTGCTTCCACCCAGCAGTATTCTCAAATACTAACTCTGTCAAATAATTCATACCACCAAACGCATTACGACCAATTCGCTTCAAACTAGCTGGCAGAGTTAACGAGATAAGGCTGGTATTTAAATTGATACAAAATCCATACTTTTCTATCTCTTCCAATTCAGAATTAGGTGCAAAAGTAATGGAGCGTGTATAACTATTATCATAGAATGCGTATTCACCAATTGTTTTTAATGAGACTGGCAGTACTAGATCTTGAGGTGTTATCTTGCCTCGGAAGGCATTTTTTTCCACCCTAGTAATACCTTCGACAATATTTGATTGCGGGCATCCTGCTATCAGAATATTGTCAGCTATTGTAACTATGCTATTACTACCCTCTGGGCAATAATATATAGTATTGGCAGAATCAACTGTTATAGATGACATATTAGTACAATAATTAGTAATTCCATATCCAATCGATGTGACTGTAGAAGGAATAGTCAAACTCACTAGAGTTGTTGAAGAAAAACAAGAATCACTAATAGTCACCAATGAACCATTATCTAGATCTAACTCTGTTATTGGCAAGCCGGTAAAAGCCTCATTATGTATGTATACAACGCCAGCACCCACAACCGTATTCTTGCATGCCGCAATTAACCAATTTTCTTGATTTGTTTTTTGATTAATAACCGCATTACAAGGAACCTCTACCTTGGTTTCTCCTTCATAATAATACGAGTTGGTAGAATAATATTTGTTGCTACTAGATATAATAATTTCCTCCAAATCATCACATCCTTGCGTAATCGATGTTCCAATTATCCTAGTCTTTGCTGGAATAGTCAGACTAGTTATCTTTGCATTATAAAACGCCCAGGATGAGATATAAACCATACTCTCTGGAAGAACTAATTTAGGATCTTCTGGTTCATAGCCAGAACAAGCATAATTAGCTATCTTTTGCAAGCCTTCATACAAAATGGTGCCAGAACAAGCAGCCACTAAAGAATAATAGCCATCAGAACTGTATGTAAATATTCCATTACATTCCTCTCCTGTCAGATGATTCTTACTAGTGTATTTAGCATTGTTTTCATCAACGAACAGTGATTCTATATTGCTACAACCGACAAAGGCAGAACTGTTAATAGAATTAACACTTGCTGGGATATAAATGGATTCAAGACTAGTACACCCATCGAATACATTACCACCTATTGTTGTCAATCCGGTACCCAAATCAATCGATTGCAGATTAGTACAATAATTAAATGCATAGCTATTGATCACTTCTACACTATCTGGCAGACTAATATGTTGTATTGCAGTACTAGCGAATACACTAGAACCAATAGTAGTAAGTTGAGAACCCTCTGCAATAATTACATTTGTTACACAAAATCCACTTAGAGCATAAGAACCAAGAGTATGAATATTCTTGCCAATATATACTGTTGCTGTATTCTTACAATCAGATAGAAGGTTATTGCCTGACGACTCTGCATCGGAGATGTATGAGATAGGTTTCTTGCCATTAGTCCCGTTATCGTAATAGTCTGGAATAACCACCTCTGTAATAGTAGGATCTGCTACTGGCACATTCTTGACATAATAGCAGTCTGCCACCTTGTCATAAACAATATTTTCCGGAATATTACATGCCTTGTATACTGGATATAGCGCTACAGACTCTGCTGCCTTGTAAGGGAAGGTTATAGTCTCTGTAGCATTCTCGCCCACTCCCCAACCTACGAAGACCTCTGTATCACGAACTGGATATATCTTTGGTGCCTCTATAGCAGTCGCAGCTGGCAGTGTAGATGTAATGTATGCAGCATCTGCCTGCAGTCCACTATCATTGGCCATTGCGTTATATGTAATGGTGACAGTAGTTATATCCTTTCGGGTCAACGACCAGTTGAAATTACCCGCGATATTGGCATCTGCCAGTATGTTATTAACATCTGCAACAATATAGACATACTTCACATTATATGTGTAGGCGTCACTCATAAGAATCTGTCTAGTATAACTATCTTCTAGAGTTAACGCTGTTCCATCTTGCAGCGTCATAGCGTCATAGTCTACAACTGGCTCGTCTGAATATGCATATGATAGAGTGAAGTTATCCGTAATCGTCAACTCATTGGTGTGATCGATATATGCATTAATACTATGGCTAAGGTTAGTAAATATGTATTCGAACACGATTCTTGAATCTGATACTGCAAGCGTCGTGTCGCTATTAGGCTGAGACAGATTTCCTTCCATAATCTCTGCATTTAGCTCTAGATATGTAGAGTCACCGTTTTTAAAAGGATATGTTGTATTATTGTCACGCAAGTTCGCCTCCATCTTAACAAACACATCTGTTGCCTCATATTTCATCTTCACTTGCGTATTAGCCGACTGGTTGGACGCAACTAGCACAAGAATTAATCCTGTAATTACGCCAACAACGGCTATGCAGAGTGCAGCTATTATTATAACAAGCTTTTTGTTAGAACTCATTACATCTATTCTCCTATAATAATATTGTGCCACAATAAGACACAATTTAACATACATATTTTACATTTTCTAATACTATTTAGCAAACAAATACAGCAATATTAGAAATTTTGCAAACCTACCTACAACAAAGGCAAAAAAACCAGACGCATAGTCTGGCAGTATAATCATACTATTTTTTTCCAATATTGACAGCGATCAATCCAGAGATAGCACCCAATACAGCACCAAATAGGATGTCTGTAATAGTCGTGATGCCAAAAGTTAGAGTGCCACTAAGAATAGAAAACACTATATAAGACAGTATTGCATACAATATCCCTATAATTAGCCCTTTTAAGAATCCCTTGGTAGAGCCACGCAATGCAATAATAGTACCCACTAGTATACTAACCCCTTTGATTACTTGGTTAATAGGAATGATTGTACTATCTGGGATATTAACAAATCTAATAATAATAGCAAATACGATAATTAGTATCATTGATATAATAAGGGAGAATATTGTACCCTTGGTTAATTCTAATGCTGTATTAGTATTATGTAGCTTTTTTACTCGTTCCATAATCTCCTCCAAAACATACTTAGTAGAGTATATGAAAACATGAAGCCAATATATGCCTTTAAATATGCGAGACTTTTGTCGAAAGAAATATCCACCAACTATCATTGGTGGATACAGTTTGGATACAGTTTTGTAATTAGATTATCTCTAGATTCTTAGCAAAAATCTTCTTGAATTCATTAGCAAGCAGCATAGAATATTTGATCTCCAATCTTGCATCTGCGCCGCATACCGTCTTCAATATGACACTATCACCCAAGATATCACAATTGATATCTGTCACAGCAGCCTTGCCAGTAACATCTAGAGCCTCAGCCAACTTCACAATAATTGCCAATTTCTTAACAGCAGCTAAGTCGTCCTCAGATACCAAATCTTTGTATTTAACCCATTCTGCCAGATTGAAGTTGTCTGCATCACGCAACTTTGCAACAAAGCCCGCCAGAACAATCTCTGAATGAGAAAGGCCGAATAAATCACTATTGACAATAGTGTTAAATGAAGACTTGATATGCTCGATTCCGTTAGTCCTCTTGCCACAATTAGCAAGGTAACTTGCTACACGCAGCACTCTAATATAATTTCTAGGCAATTTGTGGATAACCTTCAATTGTTTGAAGAGAATAATGCTTAGATTGTACACCTGAGAGAAGACATCTTCCTTGCCATCATATGCCTCGGTAATAGCCTGCAAAGAGTAGCCAATATTGTCTGCAATAGGCTTCTCGATAGTAAGAGGCAGCACATAGTTAAACAATATTCCGTACTCAAAGCCATACTTAGACACAGACACTCTGTCTTTGTTCACCCTCTCCATTATAGCCTCTATGATAGAGATTCCCGCCTTAATATACATAGTATCGCTGACAGATATACCCTTCAGCTTATTAGTAGAGCCATCGACCGTTTTGATCGCATTGTACACCTTGTCTATATCTTCCTTCGACATCTGATAGTTATGCTCCAGATCCAGCGGATATTTCTTCGCTCTACGACTAACTACGCCCACATTTCTGAACACACTGCCAGCACCTATTATCTCCCATTCCTCTGGAAGCTCATTGTATTCCCAATTCTCCAGCATATCAATCTGCTCTGTGAAAAATGCTCTCATTGCATCGCATTTCTCTTCCTCGGTTCCCGCAAAGTCCTTGAACTGATCATTAAGATTGATCTTGCCATAAGGTACAACTGTAGTCGATAGAACATTTCTACGATTGTAATACAATAGATTAGTAGAATAATCAGACACATCTATTACCAATCCCTTAGGCTTATTCATAGTATTGATAATGGCTGTATATATATTATTGATAGTAATCTCTGGGGTTAATATCTCGAATCTAAATGTAGAGATATTAGCGACCTCATTGATAAAGCCATTACAGTTCTTAGCATTCTTAACAATGTCTGACACATAGCAGAAATTGTCCTTGATGCCATTACGATCTAAAATATCCTTGAAAATAGACAGAACTTCTGTCACCTCTGTAATCACAGAAGATCTAATAATCTGTTCTTTCTCAAAATCTTTGGTTAGATTCAGTGGCACCTGCAAACACTCTCTGATAGTAAACGATTTGTTAGGAAAGACGTCTACTTGCTGCATCTGTATGTAATTAGTATTTAATTCAATTATTGCTATTTTTTCCAAAATTTATCTCCCTTCTCAAATTTTGTCGCATTTTACTATAATTGATTTACATTTTTATTCCAAAAATAAAATAATGCAAACTTCTCCATTTAACTGAGAAGATTATAGCATAGAAAAACAAATTTGTACACTATAAAAACACAATTTTCTAAAAATCTTGCAAATAAAAAAATCTTGCGATACATCTTGTCGCCCACTAAAAGAACAAAATGCATATATCGCAAGATATCAAACAATAACGCTAACGCTATTATTCCTCTATAGCCTCTACAGGGCATACACCAACACAAGTACCGCACTTGATGCATTTGTCTTGGTCTATAATAGCCTTGCCAGTATCCATAGAAATAGCATCTACTGGACAAGCAGAAGCACAAGTGCCGCATCCGATACATTTCTCTTGATCTACTACCATGTCTCCTCCTAAATAACTTGAGTATACATAATAATAGCAACTTTTGACAGATTTGGCAATCACATTTTACCAAATTTATTTTTTTGCATTACAAAGCGATGAAAATTGGATTTTACTATCACATTCGTAGGCAATTTGTCTTTGCTGGTCGCTTGCATCATTGCCTCGACAAACTGAAAAATGCCAATAAATATCAAAAAAACACCGAAATAAAGCCTTAGATTGTCATTAGATAAGCTACTGGCCAACCAAGCCCCAAGAAGTGACAGAATAACGCCAGTTATGATGATAATTAAGCCAACCTTGGTATCAACCAAATGATTCTTATAATGAATAATTAGTGCCACTATCGCTGTAGGGATAAACACTATTAAGTTAATACTCTGCGAGACCTTCTGAGAGACGTTAAGCAGAAGTGTAAGGATAGGGATAAGTAGGGTTCCCCCACCCATACCCATACCAGCAACAACTCCGCTAACTAGTCCAGCTATTATAAACCATACAATCATAACATTCTCCTATAAAATCAGCCATATTCCACCAGCAAGTATTATTAGGCTAAATACGAATTTGAGAAAAACATTGCTCATCCCTTTGAGTAAATAAGCACCGACAAGGCCACCTATGACAAATCCGATTCCTGTCGTCCAAATCTTGTCAAACTCGAAATATCCATTGATAGCATATATGACAAAACTGGCAATACATAGTGGGAGCATAATGAGGATAGTGGTCGCGTGGGACTTTTTCTCCTCTAGTCCTACAAAATATGTAAGTGACGGCACGCACAGCATTCCGCCGCCTCCACCCCAGAATCCATTAACAAAGCCAATAAATGCTCCAATCAAGAGAAGAAACCACACGGGACGCTTACTTGACTGAAATATATTAGAATGCCTTGTAGAATATGAAATTAAATTAATATTGCTTTGTTCCATACAGATATTTTGCGTCAAAAACTAATGAATATTCCAAAACAATATGAATAAAAGCAAATATATACAGCATAATAAAATTGGGAATTTTTTCCAATATACGCAAGAGAGAGGAGCGAATACTCTAAAATTATCCAAAAAATAGCATAATATTACAAAGTTAAAAAATTTGAACTAAATTAAAGTGAATTGCTTGTCTTATATTTTAGATTATTATATAATAACCAAGTTAAGATATACTTATTAAATCAAAGGTGGGCTATTATGTCAAAAACATTAACAAAAATAAAAAATATACTATTGAAGATAGTTCTAGTGATAGGAGTGATTGCTCTGGCACTATGCAGCAGAGTGAGCATTAGCACAGCGAAGACTGTCCTAGCATTAAATAAGAAAGATGTCAGCGAAGACCTACTGACTGCGCCTAACTTCTACACCAGCAGCACTAGTTATATCTCATCTAACAGTCACTGGGATGCAACTATTCCGGACGATGAGACTAATTCTGACTCATTTAAGAAAGGAATAGTCAATGTAGAGAAGATAGAGAGTGTGATAAAGGCAGACGAAGAGAGCACTGCTGCTAAGACCGACGGCACTATAGTGAACAATCTATGGAAGAACTACGGATTATTCTCCAGCCCTGGCAAGATCAGCAACATATCTATAGACGAAGAGAATCTGGATGGAATTAATAATTATCTAATGATCAACTCTACTGACATATCTGGCCATATGGGATACACTAGTGATTCATTCACGCTGGACAAAGGGTCATTCTACAAGATAGCTATAACGCTGAAGACAATTAATGACACTAAGGTTGTAGAGGTCAAGGATTCTGCTAGTGATGAACTGCAAGAGATAACAAGGACATCGGATGCTAAAGCGTCTATATATCTAGGTGGAATGGACGAGGATTTAGACACTGATTTCGAGCTAATCAACACTAACAATCAGTGGCAGACATATTATTACTACATCAGCACCAGTTCATTTTCTAACAACCAAAATCTAACGCTAGGTCTATATCTGGGCAGCAAGACAGATTCTTGTCAAGGTGTAGTATTCTTCAACGATGTGAAGATAGAGAAGTACTCTGAGTCTGAATACATGAAGGAGACTAGCAATGTCATAACTGATGCTAGAACCAAGCTTATCAATCTAGACAACGAATATGTATACGATTTTATCCCTAATGCCAGCTTCGAGGATAGCAGCCTAGGAACGTCATGGACAACTATTGGAGGCAACAACACTGGCGATGTATTCAACTATATAGTAGACACAACATCCAACGGATATATCAAGGGTGACAGCAAGTATCCAGCAATCCCACAGAACAACAACTCTAGCATGAACAATGTGGGTGCATTGGCACTATACAGCAACCCTATAGAGGGCAAATCTACCTACTATGGTGTAGAGAGTGCAATATTTGGTGTCAAGCAATATGGACTATACAGACTGAGCATATGGGCGTATTCTAATTCCAACGCTGCAAGTGGCGCATATATTACATTAAAAGATGTGGACAACGATGCTAATACTATTAGCCAGCAGATATCCACAACAGCTGAGACTGGTTCGTCACTAACCAATAACTGGAAAGAATACGAATTCTATATCCAAGGCAATTCACTAAGGGATACTAATCTGAAATTGCAGCTAACTATAGGATCTGCAACCACTGGTGATGACGAGGAAAACTATGCTATCTTCGACGACATCAGAGTGCAAGAAATAGACTATACACAATACACCTCTGGCAAGACTAGTGACAACACCCTATCTCTAACCCCTACTCAAGACAACTCTATGATAACCAACTATACTTTTGATTCTGTAGAGCAAGAATTGGGTGCTGGCAATGGTCCACTGAAGCCAACTGGCTGGACATCTAGCAACCTAACATCATCTGTATACACTGGTGTAATTAACACCAGATCAGACCTATTTGATGCAAAGAAAGCAAGCTATAGCAATGTATCTAACCTAATCAATCCTGGCAAGATAAACGCATCATCCCCTATCAATTCTAACAACGTATTGATGATGGGAACACCATATACTAATCAATCGCTATTATACAAGACAGACAGCACATTCAGCCTAGAGGCATCATCGTATTATGAATTGTCATTTGATGTATATACTCAGAATTTTACTGCTAGCGACAAAGGTGCTAATCTGGAGATAGTAGATTCTAACAATATAGAATTGGTTAATATCACTAACATTCAGACCAACAACTCTTGGGCACACTACACATATTACATCTCTACTGGATTATCGGCAAAGACTTGTAACATGATTCTATCATTAATCAATGTAGACGCTTACGCATACTTTGATAACATTGAACTAAATAAGATAGAGAGTGCATTATTTGAAGAATACAAAGAATCTAAGCCTAGTGATTCATTCGTTGATCTAACTAAGAATCTATTTGGCAGTGCTAATGGCTGGAAAACCAGCGGCAACACTGACAACGCTACTGTAGGGTTCTTGAAGGCAAATGAGCATATTGCATCTGTTAACAATGAGGCAATAGCATATATATTGTCTGACACTGCTGATGTAGAATATTACATCACTGGTGCGGAGAAATTATCTTTAGAGGCATCATCGTATTACAAAATATCCGCATATATTAATACTGCGGGCATTAGGAAGATAACAGCAGATGACAACGAGGAATATGGCGCATCATTCCTAGTTAGTTACGAAGACAAACTACAAGGAATAAAGAATATAATAACAGATAGCAACGAGTTCGTACAATATATTCTATACATCCAGACATCAGAGGCAGACGAACTAGAGATCAAATTTGGTCTAGGCTCTGAGGACAACAAAGTATCTGGAACAGCTTACTTTACTAATCTGGAGATAACAAAGCTGGCTGACGAGGCAGCAATGAATGATGACATGGATGCCAACTCTGAAATTAAGTCTATAACAATCAAAGGAACTGTAACTGAGTCTGAGGGCGACAATACAGGGGCTGACGAGGAGACCCCTAGCACATATAGTGCTAACTGGTTAGCAATAAGTAGCCTAATTACAAGTGCGGCTATGATTATAGCTGTCGCTGCATACTTCATAAGGAAAATAGACTGGAAAAAGCGTAAGAAGAAGGTAACAACTGATTACGACAGAAGAACTACTCTGGACAAACGTTATGACATCAAGGAAAGAATAGAATACAGAGAGAAGTTAATCGTTGATCTAACAAATGAATTAGATACGTTAAAGGCTACAACCACAGCTGTAAAGGCAGAATCTGAGGCTAAACTAGAGGCATTGAAGACCACTGCAGATGATTCTAGTGAGAATCTAAAGAAGCAAATGAAAGAGTTATATAATAAGAAGCTAGAGATATCTAAGGAGCATAATGCTATTATTGCAAAAGATAAGCTAAATGCGTCTAAGGAGGAAGACCTAATATATAACGAGAAGATTGCACACATCGAAAAAGAAGAAAAGGCAATTGCTAAAAAAATAAAGAATATAGAGAAAACATATGACAGAGAAAAGGCAAAATACGAAGACCTATTAGATAGAGCAAAGACCAGACAAGAAGATATCAAGTCTGAGATATACAAGATCAAGGAAGAGATCAAATCTATCAATGACGAGCTAATTAACCTAAACTCTGGCACAGATAAAAAGGATAAGCAATCTAAAAAATAGACCTGTAAAAGGTCTATTTTTTCTTAGTAAAAGCTATTACCGAGCGATAAATCATGATACTATCAAGCAAATAATATATCACTGGCAGCATTAGGATAATTATCACCCATATAAGATTGATGAAAGTATAGTCATGTATATCTGATATATAGCCAACACTATAATCGCCATTAGCATCTGCCGCAATTACTATGTTGCCAGACTCCTTTGTAATAATGATATTATCAAACAGTTCTGTATTATTATTACTATCATACTCTTGGACATTATTGTACATCTCCTGGGAAGGATGTCCATAGCTATTGTCCCCTACAGAGACAATCAAAGATTCTGGAGTAGTCAGTTCTAGCAACTCTTGCGATGTGCTATATTTTGACCCATGATGCCCTGCATACAGCACATCTACATCCAAATCAATCCCCGAAGATTCCGCAAAAGAGACAAATTCATTCTCCGTATTCACCCTATCGTCTATGCCAGTATTGTGCCCCGCGTCTGCAGTGAGAAGAATCTGGAACCGGCCATATTCTACAAGGAGCACAGCACTATAGTCGTTGGAAGTCTGATAATAATCTCTACTAGGAGCTAGCCAAGTAACACTGACGCCAGCAACGACTAGTTTGAGACCAGCAACATTGATCTTAACCTCTGTATCTGACTGAAGCAGACTATCATAGAACGACAAGTATGCATCGTTAATATCGTCCGTCTGTGATATGTCTGGAACATAGGCATATCGTGGATCATATTTAGTCAATATATTGGCCGCAGAACCAGTATGGTCCGTATCTGTGTGAGATAATATCAGATAGTCTAGTGTATTATCGTCGGGGCTAAGGACATTATCAATATATGTATTTACACTAGACCACTCTTCTTCTACCCCAGTATCATACACCATAGTGTCACCATTGGGAAATCTCATCATAACACACAGACCTTGACCAACATCGACTGTGTGTACGACTAGATCATTATCAGACACATACGACATATCTGGATATAACCTAAGCAGATATGTCAGATTGTTATAGAATACTAAGAGCATCATTATGACTACCAAAAGGCAAGAGAAGAATATTATCCTTCTCTTGTAATTACCACGCAAGTGTCCCACATTGCGCCTAGTTAATTTATAGTCTAATCTACCTAACACTTATATCTTCCTATTATCGTACATCTAGAAATATAATAACATAGTTTGACAAAAATTACAAAATATTTTCATTTTTTATATTATTGTGTTACAATATTGTAATTACATTATTAAAGAGGACTAAAATGTTTCTAATCACAGAAAATTGGTACAATCTATTAAAAAACGAATTCGATACACCACAATACAAGAGTCTAGAGAGATTCTTGACCAACGAATACAATACCAAGACTATATATCCAGAGCCAAAGAAGGTCTTCAATGCACTAAATCTAGTAAAATACAATGATGTCAAGGTCGTGATAATAGGCCAAGACCCTTATCACAACCCAGACCAAGCACATGGATTAAGTTTCTCTGTAGAAAAAGATATTAATTTGCCACCATCGCTAATTAATATCTACAAAGAATTACAAAGTGATCTAGGCTGCTATATGCCAAACAATGGCAACCTAACCAAGTGGGCAAGACAAGGAGTGCTGCTACTTAACTCTGTACTGACAGTACAGAAGAATATGGCGAATAGTCACAAGGGCAAAGGTTGGGAGAGAATAACGTCAAAAATAATTGAACTTTTGAATAACAGAGAGGATCCAGTAATATTCCTGCTATGGGGTGGCAGTGCCAAGCAAATAGGCAAGAATATTGACACAACAAAACATTATGTGCTGACAGCCGTACACCCTAGCCCGCTAAGTGCTAACCAAGGTGGTTGGTTCGGTTGCAAGCATTTCAGCAAAACCAACGAAATATTGCAAAGCCTTGGCAAAAGTGAGATAGACTGGCAGATAGAAAATAATTAGAGGAAAAAAATATGAACTTACTAGCAATGTCCCCTCTTGGGATATCCCTATTAATGATAGCTGCAGCATTGGTTATATCATGTATTATTGTAGCTATACTAAAGAACAAAACCAAGAATATATCTGTAGTAAAACAAAAGACCACACTAAGTAGTGCTAGTGTCAAGCTGGTAAATGCATACTTTTCTCCAGCAGAAATGCACTTTTTGGAATGTATATACAAGTCACTACCAAAGGAATTTATTGCTTTTCCATACGTATCGCTAGAAAAAATAATGCAGCCCACTGACACCAAAGTAGACTTCAACATAGCCACAAGCAAAATAATAGATGTATGTATATTCTTGCAATCCACTATGGAGCCAGTACTAGCAATAGATCTGTATTCTCCTAGCCCGTTAAATAACAGCCTAAAGAAAATAGATCAAGATGTAATAACTCTACTAAAAAAAGTTGGACTGCCATTCATTCAAATAAGATTGGAAGATGAATACAACCTTACTATATTAAAAAACGACCTTCTTAACGCAATGAATGACAAGACCTTGGCAAAGTTAAAATAAGTATCTAAGATATTAACTCTTAGATACTTATTTTTTATCAAAAGCTATGTTATAAGCACGACAACCGCCCTATTATACAGCATATGTTTAGGATTAGGAGTCTGCGATAGGACAATATCACCAGAGCCAGCTATCTGGTATTGTAAATCCAATTCTATCAGTATGGCAATAGCTTGGCTTAATGGCAAACCTACCATATTAGGCAGTTCTATATCCGCCTCCATTCTTTTCAATTCTGCCTCTACGTCTGCACTAGGCTGGGCGTTAGTTATCTCTATTATGTCTTCGAACACCAACTTAGCATAAGGCGTGGCAACGACACTACCATAGTAGCTATCGCCGCTAGGCTCGTCTGCCAGTATTAACACAACATACTCTGGATCATCTGCAGGGAATCCGCCTACGAAGCTAGCGATATACTCCCCGCTGATGCCATTCTCATCATATTTCTGCGTAGTACCTGTCTTGCCACCGACTCTATATCCAGGGATAAATGTACCAATGCCAGTATATTGCTTGACCACCGCCTCGAACATAACCTTGATCTTCTCGCTAGTATCCTCTGATACTGTCTTGTTCAGTACGATTGGTTCTGTCTCCTTAATATTCCTACCGTCTTCTGTCGTTATACTTTTTAGAAAATATGGCTGCATCAGATTACCACCATTTAGCACGCTACATATAGCAGTAATTAGCTGCAGAGGCGAGACCGCTATTGCTTGGCCAAATCCCATTCTGGCCAGATCCACCGTCTTGACATTGTCCTTATTCATAATAATGCCACTAGCCTCGCCAAAGAAGTCTACGCCCAGAGTGTCGCCAAGGCCATATTTCTCGAAATATTTATAGAACTGATCCAGTCCCAATCTAAGTGCTAGGTCTGTAAATACAGCATTGCAGCTATTGCATAGCCCCTCGGTCAGAGTCTGACTGCCATGCCCAGTATGTTTCCAGCATTTGATCTTCTCGCCGTCTATAATAACATAGCCTGGGTCATAGAAGGTATCAGACAGATCCGCCTTGCCCGCATCCAATGCTGCCGCCATTGTTAATACCTTGAATGTCGAGCCAGGCTCGTACACATCCACAATACTAACATTCTTCATAGCACTAAGAAGGCTAACCATATCGTCTCTATTAGGATTATTCAGGTCATAACTAGGCTTAGTACTCATAGCCAGTATCTCGCCAGTATTAGGGTCCATTACTATACCAGTGGCAGTCTTTGGCTTCTGTTCTAACATCAGAGTCTCTAGTGCATTCTCCAGCGATGTTTGAATCTTAGCATCCAATGTTAACTGCAGATTAAGACCACTGACACTATCTGTATATGTATAGATGTAATCCTCTACCTCCACACCCTTAACATCGCTGACTATATTGTAGCTACCGTCCACCCCTACCAGATATTCGTCATAATACATTTCCAGCCCAGCTTGGCCGATATTGTCTATATTCGTGATGCCGATGACCTGACTAGCAAGGTCACCATAAGGATAATATCTAGTAGAATTCTCACTATAATATATGCCAGCAATATTGTATGCATTGATCCTGTTAACAGCCTCTATATCTACTTGCTTTTTGATCAAAACCTCACTGACTTTTTTGTTATATATCTTATCAAAAATAGTATCATAATCTATGCCTAGCGACTCTGATAAGGCAATTGCCACCTCCTCGAAGCGATCTACCATACTAGGTCTAACATATACATCGTATGAAGAATAACTAGTAGCCAGATTGACACCATTTCTATCTTGGATATTACCGCGTCGTGCCTCTATGGGCAGAGACCTTGTCCATTGATTAAGTGCCATATTATTAAGCCAACCACTCTTGATTAGCTGCAAGTATGCCAGCCTAATTGCTATTAAGATAAAAATAAAAGTTACTAGCAGAAAAATTCCTAGTAACTTCTTTCGTAATTGTTGTCTTGTATTATTCAATTATTATCCCCCAAATACTGAAGAAATAAAATTGCAAATAGAGTCAAACCAGTTCGTCGAACCCTCCAGCTCTACTACTGGAGTCTCTGCAGAGATATCAACTTGAATCATGTCGTCAGCCGACATCTCATAATAACCCATATTATTTAACTCTGCATCAATGCCGGACATATCATTCATATTGTCCACTTCATTCTGCAATGAATTGAATATGCTGGTCTCTGTTGCAATGTTATTCTCTAATAATTGTATGTTGGATGACATTGCATTTATTCTAACAATATTAAAAATTGCTAAGAATAGTAGCAGTGCTGTCACAGTTATAGCAAAGCCCATATATAGTTTGGTCCTAAAAGATAATTTTTCCTCTGTAAGCACATTATCTTCTGTGATCGTGACAGATTTTAGAATCTCCTCATCTACAGTGATACTATCGAATTCTTTTGTTAACTCTTTTATCTTCTCGTCGCTATAGTTATTGTCAAACTTCTCAATCTGGTCATTCAGAGGGTTATCAAAAGATCTGGTATCAACGGACTGTGATATCATGTTTTCTTTTTCTAACGTCTTAATTGTTTGAAATGTTTCCATAACCTTCGCTCCTTTTATCTTATTTTTTCCGCTATCCTTAGCTTGGCACAAGTACTTCTAGTATTTTCTTTTCTCTCCGTATCGCTTGCTACCAACGGTTTCTTTGTAACAATATCTATATCTTTTTTGTGGCCACAGATACATACTGGGATAGATTTGTCACATATGCAATCAGTGCTACGTTCCTTAAATACATTCTTAACAACCCTATCTTCTAAGGAATGGAATGTAATTATTGCTATCCTGCCGCCAATATTTAACCTATCTATCATAGAATTGATGGCTTTGTCCAATCTATCTAGCTCGCCATTAACCTCTATCCTTATCGCCTGAAATGTCTTGGTGCAAGGATTAGAGCCTTTTTTCTTATAAACAACCTTTTCTATAATAGATACTAGCTCGCCAGTAGTTTCAATTGGCTTCAATTTTCTAGCACCCACTATCTCTCTGGCAATCTTTCTGGCAAACGGCTCCTCTCCATAACGAAATATTATATTACTGAGTTCCGCCTCGCTGTACGTATTTACTACATCATATGCACTGAAATTAGAGTCTCTGTCCATACGCATATCCAGTGGCGCATCAAATCTGTAAGAAAATCCTCTGCCTGCTGTATCCAATTGGTGACTACTAACACCTAGGTCCAACAGGATTCCGTCCACCTTCTCAATATTTAACTCATCAAATATCTCTACGATATTCTTAAAATCATTCTTGACCAAAGTTAAGTTAGGATTATCACCAAAGTTCTCTTTTGCATTAATAATCGCAGTGGTGTCTTTATCTATTCCAATGAGCCTACCTGTGGAGAGTCTTTCCAATATCTTAGCAGAATGTCCACCACCACCAAATGTTCCGTCTACATAGACACCATTTGGCTTGATATTCAGTCCCTCGATACACTCATTCAGCATGATAGGTGTGTGATTAAATATGATCTTTTCCATGTTTTTCCATTCTTAGACATTATATTTGACAAGTTCGCCTAATACTTCGTCAAATGTTTTGTCACCAGATTGATACTTTGACCAATTCTCTGCACTCCATAACTCTAGCCTATGCCCCACACCTACAAAAACAATGTCCTTCGTTATGTTAGCAAATTCTCTAAGATTAGCAGGTATCACAAATCTACCCTGTTTGTCCTCTTCTACCTCGTACGATGAACTTAGCAATGCCCTAATAGGTCTCTGTGCCTCTACATCGAATGTAGGTACACTGTTCAATTTGTCAAGAAATTGTGTCTCGAAATAATCTTTGCTAAAGATAAACAACGCATTATTTAAACCCTTGGTTATCACATAGCCAGCAAGGCCATTTCTAATCTTGCTAGGAATTCTGGCACGATTCTTCTCGTCTAACTGATAGCTATACTGACCATAGAACATTGACTCTTCTCCTTTCTAATCTTCAGCATTAGTATACACCAAAAAGCAACCACTTCCAACCATTTTTAACCACTTTTCGTATTCCGCATTTTTTATAAAAAACAATAAAATAAGAAAAACCCCTAAATATAGGGGTTAATTAAAAAATTGAGAATTGTAGCCACTAACAAATTTTTACTAATTTATGGTCTATTTGGTCGCAAGAGGTTAAATAATACTGGATTTTGTGCCTAACAAACTTCAACTTGTGCCTATGGTCAGATGTATGCAAATGCCCATATACAACTTTGTTTACTGAATATTTCTCAAACAATTCTGTCATAGCATTAGTCTGGAACTTCGCATTATATGGAGGATAATGCGTCATAACAATGACGGTATCACCATTCTCTCGCAAATCATTTGCCATCTTCAACGACAACTCCATTCTAATAACTTCTCTCTTATACAATTTCTCATCTTCTTCGGTCTTAAACTTTCCATCATCCGGCACAACCCAGCCACGACTGCCACATATTATATATTTTCCAATCTTGATGGCATCGTTCTGCACGGCATAAAAATGGTCTGGCAGAATGCTACGCAATGCAGATACACTATGCCACCAGTAGTCATGATTTCCCTTGATTATGACCTTGTTCCCTTTGAGCTGAGATATGAAGTCTATATCTAGCTGGGCATCCCTCAAATTCATTGCCCAAGATATATCGCCAGCAATAAGGACAATATCGTCGTCTTTTACTTTTCTATTCCAACTTTTCACTATTCGCTCTACATAGTTATCCCAGTTCTCACCAAAAATATCCATTGGCTTCGGACTATTGATACTAAGATGTAAGTCACTGATAGCATACACTCTCACCTGTTCCATACCTCCCCTCAAATAATCTATTATAGGATAACAGAAATTAGTAGAAAAATCAAATATAAAATAGTATCAAAATTTCATGCAAATTGAACTACTTTAGCTACTAACAGTATAAATCATTGTATAAAAAAAAGAACGCTATACATAATCATCTAGCGTTCTATCAGTTCTATTGACCGTTACTACTATTAGGACATACACTCTGTTGTGCTGGGAATAATGGCAAATCGAAGAATCCCGTACATACATCTTGGGTGAACTCTTGGCATGGCGGAATCTGTGCGTAACCATATGTAGGGATAAGGATATCTGCATCTACTACTACTTTTAAAATAATAGTCACACATAGTGTTACAGTCAGCTCTCCTTCCGAGTCAAATGAGCCTGTAGAGCAAATGGCTGAACCAAACGCCTCTATCTGATATGGCACTATCGATGGCTGAGGAACATATAGCACTACGTCGTTGGATACAGTAAATGTAGCTGTAGCTGTGCCTGGCGTGCCATTAGCATCTGTATATGTAACTGTAATAGGAATAGTAACGTCTGCACTGACTCTGGCAAAGCAAGGTCTATCATCAAACCTATCTACTGTAACATTACTGACAGTAGTATCCAATCCACTGCTCTGACATCCTGTAAATGTAAGTGGGAATACTGGATCTGCAGGAGTAAAATCTGTAACAGTTAATACCTCATCATTTAGTTGAATCTGTTTCATACAAGCATCGAAGACTTTTCTAGTCTGAATAACAGCCTTTTCGCACAATCCATTCAATGGATTCCCAACAATTGGTCCTGGAAAATTACCTTGTCTATTTCCTGAATAAAATGACATAAAAAATTTCAAACCTCCTTTTGTTACTAATATGTATGACAAAAAGAATGTTTTGGTGACGATTGGTTAAAAAAAAGAAAGTCATTTTTGTGGACTTTCTTCTCCTATCAAGTTTTCGTTGATACTAAAACTTTCGAATATATCGCCGATATCCGATGTTTCTTTATCAAAAGAACTTATATATTTATCTATTTTTTCGTTTTCTATCTCTAACATAGATTGCATATATTCTTCACCAAAATGTCTATACATCACAGATCTCCAGAGTTGAACAATAGCTTCATTACATTTGTTATAGCAATTCTCATATCCAGACTTATTTATCACTAAGGTATAATCATCAAACCTATATTCATTTTTTAAAACTTCATCATTTTTCTTGGGATACCTTAATTCAAACTGACCATTGATATATAAGGATTTTGGCATTCTTGCTTGATACTCTTCCACCGCCGTTAATTCACCTCTATCAGCATTTATCTTTCTTCTAATCAAGATCGTCCTTTGGCAATGATCCTTCTTATCATCTGGAATATTTTCATTCTTCAGACATTGGAAATTAGTAACGTTAATAATGTTGTTGAACCGTGAATCATTCAAAGCAAAAAAATCTTCCACAATTGAGATATCTCCACTAGCAACATATGTATCCTCAGTTTTATGCTTGTTATAAAAACTTCCAGCCGCATAATCTGTCATAGCATTAACACATGCTTTTATTTTTGCCTTTTCTTTTGCAATGTAATAATCTCTATATATTTTTCTAGTATTGAACAAATCCTTCCTATAATCTTCTCCAAAATTGTTATACATATATCCTATCCACAGTGTATCTGTATTATCCCACAGACAGAAACCAAAATACATAGGTCTATTAATTGAAAAATCAGAAATCATATAACGATTACTATTCATATCCTCGTAATCCATGTAAAAGCCAACAAGATCAGATCCTTCTCTTCTTAATGGTATAGCGGCTTGTTCATGAGTAGTTATCTCTGGCAATTGATATTGCCATCCTCTTTTAATGTTTCTATCTATCCAATAGAAATCTCGCTTCTTATATATCAAACCGCTGTCAACTGATATAAAATTGCTGTCTTCATTAGGAAAAACTTCTATACTATCAGAACATAAAATTTCGTGTTTTTTTCTTAAAAAATCTATTATTCTATCATCAGATAGTTGTGCTACATATTTATTGTCATAGAAATCTATTAATTCCAAATCTTTATCCAAATCAAGAGTTTTCATAAAAATCACCTCATGTATCACGAGTATATCAAAAAAATGTCAATTGTCAAGATTAGATTTTAAAAAAAGACACACAATTAGGGTGCACCTTATAATTGATATATAACATTAACGATATCGATCGAGTCATATATCTATTCTAGTCTAGCTGATTAAATTCGTTAATTACGAACAATTCATTGATATCTATACACAGAATTTTTGCTATGACAAATATTTCTTTGTCTGTCGCAATCCTGACCTGCCCTTCTAGTTTGGAATAACTTGTAGGATTTATATCAATTCCCACTAATTGCATTTTTGCAATAAAGTCTTTTTGTTTAATATTTCGTTCTTTTCTAAGCCTCTCAATATTGGCACCTACAATATTTTCTTTACCATATGGATGTTTTCTTGTCTTCATTTTTTAATTCCCCAAAAGAATTTTAATATAAAAAATGATTGACATAATTCCGTAAAAGAATTATACTATAGTTAGTAAAAATTTTTGGAGGAACATAAAAATGAAAAACAAATGGAAAAAATTATTGGCTATTGGATGCTTAGGATTGGCAGGTACTGGAATGCTAACTGGCTGTTCGATGTCAGCTGACCAACAAGCCGCCCTAGATCTAGTTACAGAAAAGACCGATGATATAATAGAGTTACTAGAAGATAATATGAATTATACTAGAAACACCCTTAGCAAAGAAGAAGCTGCTGAAAAAATACTACTTGGTAGAAATTATTGGGCTTTGGGATCTTTTGATCAATTAGAATTTGCTACGACCGAAATTGACTACAATGGATGGTTTGATAAAGTGGTACAAACATTCCCTAAACAAACGATATTGTATAAAAAATCAAATAACTCAAAATTCATATCTACAATACGCGACAATACAGTTGAAGAAATTAGAGCTTCCAATTTTACAACAAATAAAAATTATCAATACACTGATGGCAATTCTATTGCTTATGACACTACATATAATTCCAGCGATTTTATAATAACCAACATAGACTTATTAACACACTTTAACCTAGAGATCATAACAGCCGATGATATTGTAGATATTGTAAGACTTAACAAAGGATATAGATTCAAAATAATAACAAAAACCACAACATCAACCTCTTCACTTCACATAGAAATCACACTAGAAGTGCTAGATACGGGTTATATAACTTCAATTGAAGCAAAAGGACGACTAGAAATTGATAACAATGGTACAAAGGAATACAATTCAGCTATAGCTTCAGCCACCTATAAATACGACAACATTGATTTCTCTATTGTCGAAAACAAATTATCGGAATTAAATATTCAATTATAATATAGAAGAGAACAAATGTCCTCTGTACAGACAACAAAAAGACGCATTGAGTACAATTTCTTAATGTGTCTTTTTGTCCACTAAACCATTTTTGATCTACGGGGTAAAAAACAATGAATTAAACAAAAATTAAGCTCCCAGAACTAAGTAAGTAGTACCTTGCCATCTAGATTACAGATATAAGAATTTGGTAGCATCTCTTTGATATGCTTTAGTATTTTGCTATTTTTTTCAAACTTTCTTCCGACAAGGACTCCTTCTATCATACAAGCTGGAATTCCAAATAAGACATATGCTGTTCTTTTAAAAAAACCCAAGTGCCTATTATTTTTTAATTCCTCTTTCTTCTTTTCGTCCTTCATACTAAAAAAACTAAGCAATGTGTCCCAAGATATTGTCTGATCGTTTAGTACATCATTGGCAAGCAATGGCTTGGTTAATCTATCTCTACCATTGATAATGAACGCTAACTGATTCTTGTCCCTTGCCAAACTAGGCATAAATCTGATCTCCATAGAGCTCTCTGCTTGCCAAAGAAAATGTGGAAAATATCGCATTTTTTCAACAAAGGCATCCAATCCACGATATGGCACAAGGAAATGCTCACCTTCTACATCTACTTCCATTCCGCTATACAGAGTGATATAATCTCTCAAAGTAGTTGCCTTGTGTATCCGCCATAACGATACGCAATATCTAGCCATGTGCTTGCTTACACCAAACTCGAAATCCTTATTAATTAATCCGCCTTTGGCAAATAAATCCAACAACTTGATCTCACTGCCAAATCCGTGAAGATATGTATCTTTGGGCAATTTCACCACATCGCCAATTTTGTACTTAGGATGTTTGATTGTTTGGGAAGATAAATTGTAAAAATGCTCAATTTGCTCTAGCATTATCCTCTTAGCATCGCCCTTCAGCACATCGTTGACAACGTCTATATATTGTTCTTTTTCCATTCTCTATATACCTCACTAATCTTTTGTTCTTTTCTACTACACAAGACCTACTTGCGAATTTAGGTCTTTGCTACGCTTGGCACTAAGCAGTGCTATATCCATAAAGTATTCATTCCAACTAATATAATCTGTTCTCTTTGACATTCTTTTATCACCTTTTTAACTCAAACATTTTATCATGTAGTACTTTCTTGCCAGCTTCTATCACTTCGTCTGTTATCTTTTCTCCTTTGGTATATCCAATCTCTGCAGCTAGATCAAATTCTTGTCCAATTATATATTTCCCCACCAAGAACGGAGTGGTCTTGTCCAAAAACATTGATGGAACAATTGGTGCTCCCGTCTTAAGTGCAAATATTATAACGCCATTCTTCAGTTCATTGGTATCTGCTGTCTTCAGTCTAGTTCCCTCAGGAAATATGCACACAGCGTTCTCTTCCTTCAGATACCCCAGTGTCTTCTTGATCGCCTTGATATCCGTTGTACCTCTATCTACTGGATATGCACCAATAGAGCTAAATATAAATGCAGCAAATTTGTTCTTGAACAGACTCGCCTTCGCCATATATTTGAATCTTCGCCTAAATATCCTATGCCACATGATTATTGGATCCGAATTGGTCTGGTGATTGCTAACCAAAATAACACGGCCTTTGCGTCTAATATTCTTTCTACCAACAATTTTGATAGGATACATTATGCGAAGAGGAATGTACAGTAGCACTAGCAGTAAGAAGCTTACAATCCTCTTCATCTATTTTTCTCCTCTAACAACACTTACAATAACATCCGCTACTTCCTCTGCAGTAAGATCGTCAGAATTAATATACTTAGCATCAGGTACAATTATTAACGGCGAAATAGCTCTGGACTTGTCCCTATTATCCCGCTCATCTATTTCTCGTTTGATTCTGTCAAAATCTGCCATAGTTAAATTATCTTTATTCTTTGGATCATTGATACGCCTAATTGCTCTATTGTCCGAAGATGCATCCAGATAGAATTTGAATTCAGCATCTGGCAAGACCTCGCTAGTAATATCTCTTCCTTCCATTATAACGCTATATTTCTTTGCAATATTACGCTGAATATCTATGATATGCTCCCTAACCTTAGGGTAAGCAGAGCTAACAGAAGACACATCGCTAACTGCCATGGTATATAGATCGTCTGTAACATCTACCTTATTCAGAATTACCCTCTGAACCCCTTCATCAAAGTCCAGATCTACATTGATGCCAGGTAAAGCAGCCACAACTGCAGCCTCGTTCTTAGCGTCAATATTATTTTGTATAAGGTATAGGCCAATAGCTCTATACAGTGCACCAGTATTTAGGTGCAACAATCCTAATTTGTCTGCAACTATGTCGCTGACCGTACTCTTTCCTGCCCCACTAGGCCCATCTAATGCAATTGTTATCATAACAACCCTCCCAAAAATATTTTTTCTAAATCTTTATTTGTTAACAATTTGTATTTTCCTATCTTTAGATCTCCCAACTTAAGATTCCCTATTGATATTCGCTTTAAAGCAACTACATTGTGACCAATAGAATCGAACATTTTTCTAATCTGCCTATTTCTTCCCTCGAATATAGTTATGGTGCGAAGGTATCCGCCCGCCACCTTGCCATCATCTCCAATCCTAGCCGGCAGAGTAGTAAAATCGCCTAAATTAACACCTTTTTCTAACTTTTTTTTATCATCCGCACTCAATATCTTGTTCGTAATTATCTCATAAGTCTTAGCAATATGCTTGCTAGGATGAATGACACTATTTGCAAAATCTCCATCATTGGTTAGGATAATTAATCCTTCAGTTTCATAGTCCAGTCTACCTACTGGAAAAACCTTTGGTGTAGACGGAACATAATCTACAATTAATTTCCTGCCATGACCATCACTACAAGATGTAAGCACCCCCTTGGGTTTATTAAGAGCATAATATACTTTGCTTTCTGTTATGCGAACTTCCTTGTTAAGATATTCTACAACATCATTATCGGTTATATCAGTAGCCAGATCTCTAACAATACTACTGTTGACCTTAATAACGCCACTTGTAACCAATTCTTCTACTTTTCTTCTACTGCCCAAGCCTGCCGCAGCCAAAAACTTATTAATTCTCATACTTATATATTACAATAAATGAAATTTTTCTCATAACAAATACGAGGTAAATTTTCTAAAAACAGCAAGAAAAAAGTGGTAAAGCATTCTACCACTTCTCAATAATATCATTTAAAATATGCTTGATATCTATATTTCTTGTAGAATCAATTGCATATAAATTGTCTTCAAATACAACTTCGTCACCATTGTACACATAGACTTTACCTAACACAGAATTAAGTTCGACCGGAGCCTCGACAGAAGCTGGGATATCATACTTGACACTATATGCGTCTCTATCAGACTTTCTAATAGTGGCACTATATTCCTTGATCGTAACGATACTAATCTTGTTCTTCTCCCCGCCAGTCACATTGACATCACTGACATAAGAATATGGTGTTACGAATTGGACAATCTCATATTCTTCTAATGCCATATTTGTTAGCCTCTTGCATTCATCAAACATTGGACCACAATTAAGTACAACACTAATAATCCTCATTCCATTCTCTTCATGGGCATTGACTAGACATCTGCCAGCATTGTCTGTGAACCCAGTCTTGACCCCAACACAGCCATCCATACTAAATAGCAGTTTATTCTTATGCTTCAGATATCTCTCGTCGGACTTGTTTGTTGGCTCAAGTACAGCACGCTTAGTTCCAGCAATCTCTCTGAAGGTCTCATTGTCTAGAGCATAATCAGTTATCATTGCTAGGTCATACGCAGAGGTGTAATGTGTATCACTGTCCAACCCATGAGGATTGTCAAAATGAGTGTTGCTAAGACCTAATCTATCTGGCAAGACATTCATCATGTTCATAAAATTATCATAGCCAAAATATTCTGCAATAGCTACAGCACAATCATTGCCGCTTGCCAGCATCAATCCTAGTAGCAGGTCACGCATAGACATCTCCTCACCAGATTGCAGATATATACTAGTGCCTTCAATTCCCACAGCCCGATCCGATACAACGAACTTAGTATCCAAATCCTCGCAATTCTCTATTGCAACAATAGCGGTAGCAATCTTCGTCGTGCTAGCCATAGGCAAGCGCATATCCGCATTGCAAGCGTATAGAACAGTATCGGTCATTCCGTCTATAGTCACCATTCCACTAGCACTACAACCAATCTCTGTATCCGCATAGACTGCATTGGTATTTGTCATAAACACTGTGATTATTGCCAGCAATAATAATATAATTGGCATAAATTTACTTTTTGTCATGTTTTCCCTCCGATCTTCCCATAGCATTAAGGACAATATTCTCTACCTTGTTAACGATATCATAATATGGCACACTGTCGCCTAGCGGGATATATTTAACATCCTCAGCAACTACACTCAAGATTCCTATCGGTGTATAGCAAAGGCCTGTACCAGAGCCTCCAGCATAGTTATCAATCTTGGCAGCTCTTATTTTGTCTTTGCCAACATCACATCCACCGGAAACAAGCCCCAAGGTCATCTTGCATATAGGAATGATTGTGACCACGTCATTTATCTTCATTGGTGATCCAATAATTGTGTCAACATCAATTATATCTTTGATATTCTTAATAGTACTAGATATTAAATTGTCTAAATTTTTTTCCATTCTTCTTCCTCTCAAAGATTGTTTTTACGACAGCCCAAGCAAGGTCTATAATACTAATCACAATTGTCGTATCTAGAAATACAACTATCTTACTTCCATCAAATCCTGTCACTATATTACTTGTCACATCTATATCCCTCTGCCACCTACATAGTCTGAACCTCATGATAGATAAGATCAGTAATATTGTAGAACTAACGAGGCTGGCTATTGCAGGGTTATCCAATATAATGATGCCATTGATATCCAGTTTGCTAATATACACCCTGTGCACCAAGTTATCTTTTAACACTTCTAGAAAGTGAATATTGGCTGCGTTAATCTCGAACTTCAGCGACTTTGCCTTTTTCTTGATTCTGGAGAAATTAAGTGCGTTACCTTCTATCTTCAGTTTTACTCTAGCAATAGGCAACACCTTAAACAATCTAATGAATAGTATTCCATCATTAGCTGTTACGTCATATTGCAGATTGAAATCAAATAGGAATCCTATGACACCTAAGTATATGAATATTCCAAGTATAATGAGAAACCAATCCATACAATTATTTTTAGCAAAAATGATATAACTATGTAAAAAAAAATCTCTACCTAAATAACTGGTAGAGAAATATATATAAAATGAGTTCAAAACTATTATATATCTATGTTAGCGATGTTGACATTATGCTATTTGTTACATATTATCTACATCTTTCAAATAATTCTTGTATCTAGTAAACGAGCTATCTTGCATTGACTTGATCAATGCATCCAGATTCTTTTTTTCCTCTTTTGTCATTGATTTTGGGCTTTCTGCTACTAGAGTAACTAAGATATCGCCGTATGCACTCCTATTTAGGTGTTTGATACCTTTACCTTTTAGCTTGAATATTGTACCGGATTGAGTCAGCTCTGGAATCTTCAGCGTGGTAGTTCCTTCTAACAGTGGCAATTCCAACTCACCACCCTTTAGCAAGATATAGAACGGAACATAGATCTTCAGCTTAATATCATAGCCGTCTCTCTCAAACAATTTGTGTTCTTTGATATTAACTATGATATGTAGGTCACCATTAGCACCACCCCGAGATCCTGCGTTACCGCTGCCTCTAACCGTGATAACTTGGTGATTCTCGATACCGGCAGGGATATTGATAGAAATAGTCTTATTAACCTTCTTCACACCACTGCCACCACAATCGGAGCACTTCGTTCTAATATTCTTGCCAGTACCATTACATTCCTTACATATCCCTTGTCTGACAACTCTGCCAAATAATGTCGTCTCTGTATAACTGACTACTCCGCTACCATTACAGGTCGAGCATGTAGTATAGTCGCTGCCACCTTTTGCTCCAGTGCCTTTGCAAGACGAGCAAGTATCTACCCTAGTAATTCCAATGTCTTTCTTGCAGCCCAGTGCAGCCTCTACAAATGTAAGGTTAACTTGGACCTGGATATCTTGTCCCTTGATAGCTGTCTGAGTTCTACCAGACGACCTACCGCCACCAAAACCACCGCCAAACATACTGAAGATATCATCGAAGTTAAATCCACCAAAATCCCCACTAGAGAATCCGCCAAAACCACCAGCATTGCCGCCACCACCAAAGAAATTAGCACCATTAGGGTCGCCATATTGGTCATAATTACTTCGTTTAGTCTTGTCTGACAACACCTCATATGCCTCATTGACTTCTTTAAATTTCTCTGGGGCATCGGCATCTTTGTTGATATCTGGGTGATATTTCTTCGCCATTCTTCTATATGCGGACTTTATCTCATCATCGCTAGCGGTTTTGTCTACACCCAACGTCTCGTAATAATTCTTTTTTGCCATTATTATTCCTTTATATCAAAAATTTGGTCAAGCATACCGCAAATTAATACAGTATGCTTGATTCAAAATATTAAATTACTTAGTCTCTGGATCCTCTACGACAATGTCTTCTGGTTTTACTGTTTCTGTATCGCCATTATCACCAGTTTGCTTTGCAGCCTCCGCTGCTTGTTGATACAACTTTGTTATAATAGGCTCGTTCTCCTTGGATAATGTATCTATAGCCTTTCTTATAACCTCTACATCATCAGACTTAAAGTCTTCTTTTGCCTTTTCAATTGCTTTTTCTAACTTTTCCTTGTCTGCGGCATCAATCTTGTCACCATTGTCTCTGATCATTTTCTCTAGAGCAAATACTAAGTTGTCTGCATCATTTCTGTGCTGAACCAATTCTTTTCTCTTCTTATCTTCCTCTGCATGAGCCTCAGCCTCTTTGACAGCCTTGTCTATATCTGCTTCATTTAGATTGGATGATGCAGTAATTGTGATGCTCTGAGCCTTGTTAGTGCCTAGATCTTTTGCACTAACAGATACGATACCGTTGGCGTCAATATCGAATGTAACCTCTATCTGAGGGATGCCTCTAGGTGCTGGTGGGATATCGTTCAATTGGAATCTACCCAATGTCTTGTTATCAGCGGCAAATTCTCTCTCACCTTGTAATACATGGATATCTACACCTGGCTGATTGTCTACAGCTGTAGAGAATACTTGGGATTTCTTAGTAGGTATAGTAGTATTTCTCTCAATCAGTTTAGTAAATACTCCACCCAATGTTTCTATTCCAAGAGATAGTGGTGTTACATCTAGCAGCAATACATCCTTAACATCTCCAGCTAGTACTCCGCCTTGGATAGCAGCACCCAATGCAACACACTCATCTGGGTTAATGCCCTTGAATGGCTCCTTACCAGTCTCTTTCTTCACAGCAGCTACAACAGCTGGAATTCTGGTAGATCCACCTACCAATAATACTTTGTCTACGTTAGCATATGTTAACTTAGCATCCTTCATAGCAGTCTGCATCTTCTTGATAGTCTTCTGTACTAGATATTCTGTAATATCATCAAACTTAGCACGAGATAGATCGTACTCTAGGTGCTTTGGACCAGTAGCATCTGCTGTAATAAATGGCAGATTGATAGTAGTCTTGGTTGTAGCAGATAGATCTATTTTTGCCTTCTCTGCAGCTTCTTTTAATCTCTGCATTGCTAGTTTGTCACCAGCAAGATCTATGCCATTAGTCTTCTTGAAATCATCTAGAAGCAACTTCATAATCTCGTTATCGAAGTCGTCACCACCTAGAAGATTGTCACCAGCTGTAGCAAGAACCTCGAACACGCCATCACCGATCTCAAGGATTGATACATCGAATGTACCACCACCTAGGTCATATACAAGTATCTTCTGATTCTTGTTCTCGCCCTTGTCTAGTCCGTATGCCAGAGATGCAGCTGTAGGTTCGTTGATTATTCTTAATACCTCTAGTCCAGCTATCTTTCCAGCATCTTTTGTGGCTTGTCTCTGACTATCAGAGAAGTATGCAGGAACAGTAATTACTGCCTGAGTAACCTTTTCGCCAAGATATGCCTCAGCATCGTTTTTTAACTTGGTCAATATCATTGCAGATATCTCTTGAGGAGTATATGCCTTGTCACCGATAGTTACCTTTTTGCTAGTTCCCATATCTCTTTTGATAGATATGATTGTCTTGTCTGGATTAGCAACAGCTTGTCTCTTTGCAACCTGTCCCACCAATCTCTCACCGTCTTTGTTAAATCCTACTACGCTAGGTGTAGTTCTGTCGCCTTCTGCATTAGTTATAACTACTGGCTCTCCACCTTCCATTACTGCTACACAACTATTTGTTGTACCTAAATCAATTCCTATTATTTTACTCATTATTTTATATCTCCTTTTTTTTAATTACCTTTTTCATTCTACCTACTAGTCTAATTTGTTAACCTTAACAGTTGATGGTCTTATAACTTTACCATTCATTACAAAACCCGCTTGATATTCTTCTAGTATTGTATCATTAGGATACGACTCATCCTTACCTACTAGAACTGCATTATGATAATTAGGATCAAATACCTTACCTAGACAATCTATCCTCTCTACATTTAGACTATTTAGTGCTGTCATTAATTGGTTATATATTAGATCCACACCGCTTAATACAGCAGCATCTGTTATATTTGCCTTTGCTTGATTAAAACTATCAATAACTGGCAGCAAAGTTGTTACTGCATTGACAACACCATTGTTATAACTAGTGCTAGCCACATCTGCGTTTCGCCTCTTGTAGTTCTCGAATTCTGCCTTGATCCTCTGCGCTAATTCCAAGTATTCTGCGGCCTTATCTTCCTTGCACCCACAGCTATTCTTATCTTCTGCACAGCTACACTCCATGCCTTCTTCCATACAACCACAATTATTCTCTGGCGTGCACTTGCATTCATCGCCACAATTGCATTTCTTCTTATCTTTTTCCTTTACTTCCTTTTCCTTCATAGCCTAGCTATCGCCCCCTTTGTCATTATCTCTCATATCTTCATTGATCTCATCGGTAATATATTTCAACACGGACGCTATCCTTGCATAATCCATTCGTTCTGGTCCTAATACTCCAATGCTGGCAACAATACCATCAGATAGGCTGTAATTTGCCTTGATTATACTGAATTCATTCAAATCCTCGCTATTGTTCTCATCACCTATCGAGAATACCACCTCACTATTATCTGTCGCATCGATATTATCCATTATCTTCACGATTTCGTCTTTGTTCTCGATCACATTCAATAACCTCTTTGCCGAGTCAATATCTTTGTATTCTGGTGTACCAAGCAGCTTCGTTGTATTACCCCTCTTGTAACTACTAGTCTTATTAAGAGCAAAATCCTTCAATATCTGAGTCAAACTAGTGAATAGATCCTGAAAATAGTCTAATTCTTTTTTAAACAATTCACTAAAGTTAGAATAATTCTCTATTACATCCTTTATCTTCTTATTTGCCAGATGTGTAGTTAAGAACTTGCTAGCATCTTTGCAATTATCCTCTGTAATATCCGACTTCAGAGGAATAGTATTATTAATAATTCCCGCACTAGTCTTGATCAGCATCAGTGCCTCGCCAGTAATAATAGGGATAATGTTAATTGCATCTATTGTCAGAGACTTGTAATTGGTCAGCTGTACAAATGTAGGATACTCTACCATCTCGCTAACTCTCTCTGCAATGCCGTCCAAGAAATCCTTCAGATTGGATGTTCTTTTTAAGAACTTCTCCTCAACCTTAGCGATATTCTCTACATTCAGTGCATTGTTATTAAGAATTGTGTCTACATAGTATCTATATGCCTTAGTTGTAGGCACTCTGCCACCACTGACGTGCAACTGCCTAAGATATCCCATCTCCTCTAGTGCATTAAGCTCATTTCTTAATGTTGCACTAGACAGTGTCGAGAATATATTGGTCTGCACCTTCTCGCTAGTGATTGGCGATGCATTCTCTATGTAATTCTCTACAGCATTCAACAGCAATTGTTTCTTTCTATCATTTAGCTGGAATCCTTGCAACTCTCTATCTTTCACATTACCACCTTTTTAGCAATAATATTTTTTATCTGTTAGCACTCTTTAACTTTCAGTGCTAAATAGATTATATGATTATTCTAGCCATATGTCAACACATTTATGACAAATTTTAGTAAAAAGTTGAAAAAATTTTTGCAAACTAATTATATTAATAATAAATATATACAACAGAGATTTTCATTAGAAATGAGTCTAATTTTATACATTTTAAGACAAAAAAATAGACGCTACAAAGTAGCACCTATTTCTTATATTACTTTTTCAAAACCTTTCTATACATTGATTCTAGTTCCACTGCATTCTTCAAGACTGGCACTGGGTACAGAGGATTGCCTTCGGCATCCGCCTTTGCTGCAAGAGAAGGAATATCTTCTTCTTTTAAATTTTCGACAACCTTCGGAATGTTCATCTCCTCATTTAACATTTTTACCCAGCCTATGAAGGCTTTTGCAGCGATCTCTCTATCCTCACCCATTTCACACAAATGCAGCATTTTAGCCAATTTCTCCAATTTTTTGTAGATAACCTTGCCATAATCCTCCAAGAAGTATGGTAGTAATATTGCATTTGCAAGACCATGCGGAACACCATACTTGCCACCAAGTGAATGTGCCACAGCGTGAACATAACCCACATACGACCTAGTGAATGCTATTCCAGCCATATACGACGCTCTTAACATATTAGCCCTAGCATCCTTATTCTTGCCGTCATTGTATGCTTTTAGCAGATTGCCATGAATCAGCTTGATACTCTCTTCTGCCTTTGACCTGGTATATCTGGTCGTACTGCGACCGATATATGCCTCTACTGCATGGGTCAGCGCATCTAGGCCAGTTGTTGAAGTTAGGTGTGGTGGCAACCCAATGGTTGTCTTATAGTCCAACACCGCATATCTAGGAATTAGGCTGAAGTCATTAATTGGATACTTGTGATGAGTCTTCTCATCCGTAATCACTGCAGCCAGAGTTACCTCGCTACCAGTACCTGCTGTGGTAGGGACCGCTATAAGTAACGGCAATTTTTTACATATCTTCAAGAGTCCCTTCATCTTCTTCACACTTTTTCTTGGCTTTGCTACCCTAGCCCCAATAACCTTGGCACAATCCATGACCGAGCCACCGCCAAATGCAATAATCGCCTCGCAATTTTTTTCCCTATACTCCGCCAATCCTTCTTCTATATTGGCAATAGTAGGATTAGGAATTACTCTATCAAAAACAGCCAAATTAAAGCCGTTTTTTATTAAATCATCTTCTAGCTCTTTTGTTAGTCCCAGACCCCTAACACCAGCGTCGGTCACCAGCATTACATTATGAATATTTTTCTCTCTTAGAATATCCTTGACATCAATGACAGACTCCAATATTTGGGGCTCTCTATATGGCATTAGTGGCAACACTAGTCTAAATACCCCTTGATACAGCCTACACCAGAATTTTTTAAATATATTCATTATCTTTCCTCCGTCATTCTAGATGAATAATATATGGATGATGCCAGCAAAACTTCTGCTGGATAATAAAATGCCAAACACAACATATCAAATATAATCCCTAATCCACCAAATACATTGAATAACAAGAACAGATCTGACAAGAAGAACATTAAACTGCCGACAAAAATAAGCCATTTTGCCAATCTTGACACATCTTTTCTCCACAGATTACTAATACTTTTGCCAAGCATTAGGCTAATAATCAATGCATACACGATAACAACTATTTGCATTATCCCTTCGAAATGGAAATCATATAATAATATAACTAATAACGAAATCAAGAATATTGCTGCCGCAATAACCAAATCACGCCAATTTAGCCTAGCAAGCTGCATATATGCCACAAAGAAGAATATGTGTCCTACAGCAAACAACCCCGCTCCTACTATAAATAATTCTGGCGGAATAAGCAATATATCTCCTAACATTGCAAAAATAAGACCTATCATCATAAGAATCGAAAATCTCTTATATTTAGGATCGGCAAAGCCCACCTTGTAAGCAAAAAACAGATTAATTGCACCACCTAGTACAAACAATGCACTAGTAATCGTCTTGAACACCCACGCATTTCCAACAAGTGCATATACGACATCAAATGCAACCACCAATGCGGCAAATATAATATTAAATATTTGAATCTTTTTCTCTTTTGTCATAATAATCCCCCTTCTGTATTACTACAATAATAACACAATATCGCAATATTATATAACAAAACTTGTTGATTTTTCAAAAACTAAAACACTCATTATTTTTTGTCAGTTAAAAATATCAAATGTAATTTAATTGACAATAAAACAAGTTATGTTTTAAACTTATCACAAAGAGTTATTAAATTTTTCGAGGTGTATCATGATCGGATTTGTTATTGCTATGGAAAAAGAATGCAATGCCTTCTTAAATAAACTAAAAACAACTAAAGAATATGACTTCGCTGGTAAAAAATTCGTTAAGAGCGAGTTAGGTAGTAGCGAAATAATTGTAGGAATTGCAGGCATAGGCAAAGTTAATTCTGCAATGACAACCCAATTAATGATAGACAAATTTGCCCCAGAACTAATAATAAATTTTGGCTTCGCTGGAGGCAAAGAAGGAAGTGGGTTAAAAGCTGGAGACATTGTGTTACTGGACAAAGTCTGTCAATACGATTTTGATTTAAGCGAAGTAGATGATGTAAATATTGGATATATGCAAGACTATGACACCACATACTACAACACAGATTACTCGCTTTATAACGGAAATGCTTTTAAAATACGCACCGGTGCCACTGGCGACAGATTCACCAGCCAGAAATATTTTCTAGATATTATTCGGCAACTAAATGCACAAGTAGTAGATATGGAAGCTTGTGCAATTGCACAAGTAGTAGATATGGAAGCTTGTGCAATTGCACAAGTATGTCAAGCAAATGACATACCTGTTATAAGTATTAAATTAATCTCTGATGTAGATGGAATGGATGTAAATATCTTTGAACAATACAAAGGCAACAGCAATGCAATAAACGATAAATTTGTACTCGCAATAACAGACCTAATGGACAACATAATAAACAATTAAGCACATTGAATAAAAAAATTCAACAAGTATTACTTTGTTGAATTTTTTAAATAAACTGAGCAATGCCTCAGTTAAATTATTTTATATTAGTCTTCATCTCCTAATTCAGCCGTACCTGTTAAATCATAATGGAAATGTTCTTCCTCAACTCTACCCCTTGTAATAGCTGATTTTGCATTTTTTAATGGTTCTATTGCTGCAGCTACAACTGTCTTCTCTTGTAGTATCATACTTTTTGCAAAATCGCCATTCCTACTTCCTTTGTATTTTTCAACATCGTGAACTTCTCCGTTGTTTAATTTATCTAAATATATTTGAAGTTGGCTTATTGTGTTGGCTAGAGTTTCCACAATGTCTGGTTTTTTATCATTATTCTGATGCTTATCTTGAGATTTTCTAATCTCTATATATCTTTTAACGTCCATGCATATTTCTCCTTAAATTTAATTAGTGAACTAAGTATATCATATTAAAATACATATTGCAATACCTAAAATAAAAAACTCAGTCAAACTATGTGTTCAACTGAGGACCATTTTGCAGAAATGACAGAAAAAAATACAAACAAACAGATGTGAGGCAATTTTCTGCACGGCAAGTTTACTTGCGGGAGTGCAGAATACAAGTGAAACTCCCCTGCGTATACGCAACGACAGCATGGAATGCTGTCTGTCATCTGTACCACAAAAAAATAAACTCTGCGAACGCAGAGCTTATTGGATGTGGTGGAGATGACGGGATTTTAATATTAGATTATTTAACGCATAAAACACAATATATAGTGGTCTTTAGTTTGCTATTATACCAAATATTGTTATTTTATTTTCTATTTTTTTCTAATATTAAATTTTTGTGACCACTTATGTGACCATTTTTTTTAGAATACAACAGGTTATTTTTTGTATTCTTTACATTTCTTCTCCAAAAGTTTAAAGTCCACAACACAATCTAAATATTTACTATGTTCCGATACTTTATATTTTCCTATCTTTTGATTATAAATAATATTTGCTTTTCTTACTATTTCCTTTCTATTTTTAGTAATAAAATCTAATTCTTTTATCACAAGAGTTTTGTAATTTAAATCTTTTTCATTGTTTGGATTTACTTTAGTTAATGCAATATCATTTATAGGTATCATATTACCCAAAAGTATTTTTCCCTTCATTTCATCTATATTCTTATCATTCTTTACTACTATTCTTGTTAAAAATATTGGGTCCTTTCGAATTGAGCCATCAGCATTAAAGTCCTTTTGCTTAGGACTAGATAATGGAGCAAAAAATTTACAATCATTTACTTGTATTACTGCACCAATATACTTTCTAGCATGTTTTCTTTTTCCAATTTTGTTATCACTTACATGAGAATCAAATTTTCTCAAATATTGAATATAGTCATCATCAACATTATATAAATATATTTTCATAAAATTCTTCCTTTGAATAAAAATGAGCAAGGCGACTTTTGCCCTGCTCATTACTTCCTTCTGAGGAGAGGAATTCCACCTTTTACAGTTTCCCACTAAGGTAGGGTTCTCCAATCATACAGTTTCCCACTAAGGTAGGGTTCTCCGCCAATATCACTATTGGTTACAAGTATGATACATTTTTTTTACTTTAAAGTCAATAGTTTTGCAAAACTTTTTTGTATCACATAATTATTATATTCTACCAATTAAAAATAATTCAATTTTTACTGACAGAATTTAACAAATATATTAATACCCACTCATCTCAAACAACTTTTCTTTCTGACTTTTTGTTAGTTTTAGTCTATTAATATAAGACTTAACCTGTGTTTCGCCATACTTGTTTGTGTAACCAAGATACCCCATAATCATATACTTCTGTACTGCTGTAAGACCTAGACTATTGATGTATGATTGTATCTTTGCTTTTCTTGATCCTGATATAGCTACACCTTTTTTATCTGTATCTGCTGTGTATATCTGTGCCTGAGATATAGCCATAGCCAATTGCTCAATTGGAATAGCCTCAGCAAATAGAATTGTCTTGCTCTCCAAATCTTCTCCCAGCATATCCTCAATAGCAAGATTGTAGTAATAATTATAGATAAAAGTCATAGCCTTCGCTTTTGCTTCATCATCAATCTTAGCAAAAGCTTTCAAGTTTACCATCTTCTTTACAGATTCGTTGGCTTGAGAATATATCTTTGTGAATTGTTTATGTTGTTTATCTGTTAAGGTATATTCCACCCCTTCATAAGTAATAGATTTATTTACTACTCTAGGTAGCACATCATAACCCTGCTCAATCAAATCTCTAGTCACTTCCATGACTTTATCATCTTTGATTTTTCCTGTCCTACTATCAAACATAATATTTATTATTCTGTCAGCATATTCTTCATCTCCATTAGCAAGTGCTTTTTCTACTTTATCCAAATATGTTTGAGTACTCTTTGTCTTAAATAATGCTTCGTATTCTTCTTTTGTTGCAGGAGATATTTTTCCTATAATACCTTTTGTGTAACTCTCTAAATTTTGTAAAGGTATACCAAATAGTTTGCT
This sequence comes from uncultured Christensenella sp., assembly GCA_964434145.1. Classification (GTDB taxonomy): domain Bacteria; phylum Bacillota; class Clostridia; order Christensenellales; family UBA1242; genus UBA11490. Next base: position 84,761 of record CAYSUG010000001.1, read on the forward strand.
GGCATTTAGTATAGATTTTCTAGCAGAAGCTCTTAATTTAGTATCATCTTGATATCCACCATTAGCAAAAGTGTCGATTGACTCAACTGTATCTTTAACAATATTAAAAGTATTACTTAATGAAGTGTAAGCCATATTTGTTGGCTCATAACCAAGCATTAAGTTTGCTAAATCGCCACCAAATGGAAGTAAGCCAACCAGATTAGCCATTGCTTCATTCCTAGCAACTTCGCTCCACTCCTCATCATCATCTTTACCTTTTAGCCATTTGAAAGCCATTGCAATCGCTAGTAACATTACCTGATTAAGAATAAATGCACTCTCAGTTTTTGCTAATCCTTTTTTAGAAGATGGTAATTCTTTTTGTGCATATTGTGCTAATTCTAAATTGTCACACTTGCTCACTTTTTTTAATATATGATGCTTTCTTATTGCACTGCATTTTCTTCCTGCTAATTGTATACCATCTCCCCCAAACATTCTAAGAAATTTTATAAATTCATTATCGCTTCGCATCCACTCACTTCGACCTAATGCATCACTTGTCTGTTGAGTTGTAAATACAACCTCTGTCAATCTCTTACCAGCTTCAACTTTGTTTGCATCTGTGCCAAATTCTAATCCTTTTGTCTCTGCAACCTCATATTGAGCAGCAAACCATAATGATTGAATAACATTACTATCCATCCAGGATATAGGTGTAGTTGTTAGTTTATTTAAGCCATCAGTAGCCTTTGCAATTACTTTGTGAGATCTTCCACCAATTTCTTTTCCAATTTGCCTTATATCTTGTACATCTACACTACTTCCAACTAAATTTCTCTCCCACATAAGAGGTGCATATTTAGCCATCTCTATTTTTTCTTTTTCTCCAAAGAAATGCTTCATTCCTTTAACAATGTACTTAGGATTGAATTCTGTTTGTGCAGATGCAAGAGATAATGTCTGAGTTAATAATACTTTAGGATTTAAGCCTAATGCAGAATTGGCTGTAGCCCATCTAATTCTACTCATTAGTTTACCAAAAAACTTATCTACTGATTTAAGGTTTTTAGTATTAAGTCCTTGTACATCTAGCCACAATTTATCCATATATCCTTTAAATCCAGAATCTATTTTGCCTGCAGCACTATGCATATTTATACCAGAACCATTTTCTAACACAACTTTTCTATTCATTATCTTGTTGTATGCATTTAATGGCAACGCATATCCTACATATAAGGACATTTTTCTTATATGTTCTGCAAGAATATTATCTACACCATCAATAACAATCATATTGCTAGAATTAGGTTTTACAGTTTTATTAAATCCAAAATTTAAAACAGATTGGTTTATATTACCTTTATCTGTTGTCTCCTGAAAAAGTTCATCGCTAGATACTTCTAATGGGAAGTAATCTCTATCTTCTACATTAGAGACTCCATACAAAGCAATATCTACTTCTTGTTTTGCTTTTCGAGAATTCTCATTAAAGAAAGTTTTAACTAAATCTATATATTCTCTATCTGCCTGTGTAAATTGTTTTTCAATATTGCTTAACATTTCTTCGGTAACTTTAATTTCTACACCTTTATCAAGTGCTTTTTTCATCTTTCCACGAGTTGAAAATTTATTATCCAACAACTTAACAATGCCCTCATCACCATCAACACCAAATATATGACTTCTACCCTGAGGTCTTAGTGATGTTAAGTATAGAGATAATGCTTGTCTTTTATGAAGTGTAATATCTTCATATCCATTATTAATAACCATTTGTTCTTGTAGAACATTGTTATAATTCTTATTTCTTTTATAGAAGTCATCAAATAACATATTGGCTTCCATGACAAACTTGGCTCTTTTAGAATCTCCATTAACCATATCTCTATATATTTGCATCATTACAGAGTTTTCTCTGTACAATCCCATTTCAGCCATTCTATCTTTAGGATTAATAAATATATGCTTAATTCCTTTAATAATATAGTTAAAAAACCTAACAAATATATTTGAGTCCGGACTCTTTAAGAATGGTTCAGCCTCAAGAGTTTCCTTAACACCTTGTTCAGCGATTTTATCTATCTCAACCTTTTCGCCATTAAAGCTAACTAAATTATAATTTTGTAAAACATGCATAAAGTTCCTAAGAACATTAGAGATATCAAGAATTTCTTCCGTTGTAAACTTAGTTTCTTCTTTCGTTGGATCAGTTAATTCATTAATAATATCATAAAATTCTATTACTTCTTGTTTTTTTAGTTCACCATATATACTGTTATCATTTTTATCAAAGCCATATAAAATTTCAAGATGTTTACCAACTTTTCTTAGATTATTTCTTGCATCTTTTGTAACATTACCCTTGTAAGATTCTAATTTAACTAATTCATTGACAAGAGTCTTAACATCTTCAGACACTTTCCATCCTGCCTTATCATCAAGCTTTTTCTTTAATGAATTTAAGGTTGCCTTCAATGTTTGTTCAGCCCTCTTATAAGCTTTGTAATCTTCAAATTTTAATCTTAAGGTTTTTAATCTCTTTTGAGATTTCTCAATATATTCTGCAAACTTAGTTTTCTTACCATATTTGTCATAAGACATTAATACTTCTCTTGCAATATCTTGTCTTAATTTTTCAACTTCGCTCTTGCCTATAACATCTCTAATAGAAGTTATTTTTGATTTGCTTTTCATTTCAGACAATGCATGCTTGTATAAGTCGTACATTTCAAAGAATATATCTGCTTCATTAGTTGCTGAGATACTTATACCTTCCTCAGCAAGTTCTTGAGCGATAACATCTGCTGGCAACCCTCTTGTGTCTTTCCTTGCACCCCATATTAGATATGGACTATTGTCTTTATCAAACTTATGCTTAATTTCGCCTTTAATTGCAGACAAATCTACCTTATGTAAATACTCTCTCAAAACATCTAAAGTATTTATGTTATCCTGGTTAGCATAGTCTTGATAATAATCCTGCATAATTGCATTGTCTATTAAATAATCTGCCACTTTTAGAGCAACTTCGCCACGATACCCCTCATCTTTTGAGTTAAGTTGAATCCATAGATAATCTACTAATTCTGCCTTTGTCTTCCCTTTAATCTCTGCATAATATGAGTCATTCTGAATCATCTCAAGAAGATTGTTTACAATTCTGTCTGCTTCTTGCTTGTCATAAACTTTAGTCTTATAACCTTTGGCTTGTTCTTTTTTGACTTGTCCTTTGGTTAGTTCTCTATTTTCTATCAAATACCTAGTATCTTTTTTCTGATTATTGTCATAATAATTATTGACAGCATCTGTATTTTGTGGTATAGTGTTGTTAGTAGGAACTTGATTTAACCCGATAAATGTGGAGGATTTCGATTCTCCATAGGGTGTTGAATCAAGGTCCTCAGAAGCGAACCGACCAGAGTAACTGTGGCGTCCTTGATTGGATTTCCTTTCGGTTGAAACTGGATATTTCGCTTCTTTTGAGTCTTGATTTGACCCGTTAAATGTGGAAACTTTAGGGTCTCCATAGGGTGTTAAACCAAGACTCTTTTTTATGTTTAATCCATGTATATAAAACCTATTACCTTTTTCAGTCTCTTTAATATCAATAGTTACGTTATATACTATACCATCTATAATAATAGGTGCTTGTAAATATGTAAACCTAGTTGTACTATTAGGATTATGATAGTTTGATGCAGATTGAGACCTTACTTCACCATACTTTATTAATTTAGCTAGATGCTCCATTGTCGCTAGTTTTGCAAGTTTTAAATCTTCATCATAATCTAAATAATATTTTTTATTGCCAAAAGTCTCTTTAATTCCAGCCTTAGTTATTGTTAATTCTATGCCAGTATCTATATTTTTAACAAACTTTTGTTTGTCAGGTGTGGTCAAGAATGTATCTTCTAACTTTGAAGATACTTTTTTTACAACCTCATTTACATTATTTATATTTTCGATACCATAAGATTCTTTAACATTTGCTGTAGTTGCTTGTACTTCTGGTGTATACCCTGCTTGTAACGAATACCTCATATCAGGATTTAGAGTTGGTTGTTTATTGGTGGTTAGTTTTATTTGATTTGGCTCAAATGCCACATATACATCACTTATTCCTAAATCTTGGTTTACAGAGTCCTCTATATTCTTTATGATAACACCATCACGCTTTTCCATAATTGCTTCAGTTAGTAACTTCAGCATGGCATTTTTCTTATACGTTTTACCTTTCCAATCTACTATTTTAGGATTTTCTATATTAAGATAAACTTCTAGCACATCATTTACATAGTTCTCTGCTTTCTCTAAAATCCTAGCATATTCTTTTACTAATTCTGTTTGGTCTAATTGCTTATGACCATCAACCGTTCGTAGAAGATCAAAAACTTCTGGATCGCCTTGTGCTATTAAATTCATTAAGTTATACAATTTACCATCTTGAGCATAGATAGCATAATCTTTAGCAATCAACTCTTTATTGGTGAAGAAAAATCCTAATTTTGCATCTTTTGTGCCAGTATTTGCACCTCTTAATGCCTTGTCAAATGTATAGAATTCTCCTTCAGTACCATGATAAACAGCTAATAAATCGCCATTTTCATCTCTAACCTTTGAGTCTTTGAAATACTCTGCCTGTTCTGGAGAAAGATTGTTGCCCTGATTATCTTTTAGGGAGTATCGTTTAGTTTCTTGCTCATAATTATCAGCAAGCATAATATCAATCTTTTCTACAATGTTATATATTTCTTTCTGATTTTTTACTTTCAAGCTTAATGAATATATATCTGCATAAATTTCATTCCAAAGAATTTGCTCAATATTGTTTACTGAGAAATTGTTATAAGATTTTATATATGAATCATAATATGTATTATAAAATTTTGTTTTTTCTTCATCAGTTAAAACTTTATCAACTTCCTGCATAAAAATATTGCTTATTTGTGGATTGTGTTTTTGAATAAAGTGCATAACTTCATGCCTATTTGTCTCTACAAAATTTGCATTTAATTCATCAAATAAAATGAAAATATTCTTATCTTTTAGTGTAAAAAATCCTAAAGCTTCGCTATTGGTTTTATCATTTTTTAGATAAAAGAATGTATTTATTCCCATTTTTTTGTTTCGTTCACAAATTTCTTGCAAATCAAATGTTAAATTTTTATGATTTATAATATTTACGGTTTCGCCAAATTTATCAACACGTAAATTGTATTTATTAACCTTTTCAACATCATATAATTTTGAATTATTGTAGACTTCTTTTAAAAATTTAACAGCTTCTACATTTTCGTTGATTCCAAATTCTGAAGATATATCTTGTATTCTTCCTCTGTAAGAAGAATCCGAAATCCATGCTTCCCCTTCACTTCTATATAAGTTTCGTTGTTCTGAGTTTTTTTGTTCATTATTATCCCTCTTTACAAATTCTTTAATTGCTTGATTTAATTCTGGCGATATTTCCTTGTTATACTCTAATCTTTCTGTTTCATTATCAAGCCAGGCTTTTTCGACATTTTCAGAAAAATCTCTAATGGTGCCGACTTTGTTTGTCCGTTCTTGTCCTGATATGTTACCCAAATCACTTCTTTTGTTGATTGAGTATCGTTCTTCTGAGAATTCTCCATTATTTACACCACCTTTTTCATTATTATAAACATTTTCTTGGTTATTGCCAAATGTTTGAATAAATAAATCAAGCCTTTCTCGTTCGTTCATGTTGTAGTAATTATCACTAAATGTACCTTCAGCCAGCGACACACCACCAAAACTTGTTTTTATTGCCTTTGCATATAACTTTTCTGCAGTTCTTAGCTGATTATAATATTCGCCCTTAATTCCTCTTTTAGTTAGTTTTGCAATAGCATCTTTAATCCATTGAACAATCCTAGCAGCAACACTTTTATTATACTTTACAACCCTATCAATAGAAGTCTGGTCGCTAAGAAGTTTTCCCATTTCCTCAGCGACAATCTCTGTCTCTGCTTCGTACCTAGCAATAGCCTCTCCATTCTCGCCTTGCTTTTGCTCAACATTTACATTTTTATATATCTCTATTTTTTCTGCAATTTTGGTTTCTAAATTCTCTACATTACCTAGTACATAATCTTTTAACGCCTTATATTCTTTTGTGCCTTCTAAAGAGTGGGTTATCTCATGACCACCCAACTCTATAGAATTTGCTTTGTTGGATATGTAGAATATTTTAGAACTTGGGTCGTAAAAAGCATCACCAACAGATAATTCTTCTGCGACCACAACCTTTGCATTTGGATTAATTGCCATGATTGTATTTTTGGCTGTCTTTATATTTTCACTTATTGGATTACTAGTAGGAGCAAATTCTAATACTTTATTTCTTAAACTTGGGTGATAAGCCTCTATATTATCAGTTGCAAGTGGCTTTCTTTTGGTGTTTTGAGTATTTTCGACTACTTGTGCTTCGTTTTCTGAAATAGCCCAATTTTGTGTGTTTTCATAGTTAATTGAACCATCTTCATTGAACAGACCAGTTATATCAATCTTTTTATTTTTTAGTTTTTCTAAAGCATTTACTCTATCTGCTTCGCTCATAGCCATCAATTGAGAACTAATATTCTCCAATTCGATTTGTCTTTGATTTTGGATTTTTTGTAGAGCTTTTGCATCAAGTTTACCATTCTTCCAAAGATTGTTTTCTTTTGTGTCTAGGGTTGCTATTTCTTGTGCCGACTGAGAAATATTATAATTAGTTTTTCCGCCAAGTGCTATCTGTCTTATCTTTGCACTAGAACCACCTGTTATTCCACCTACTATTCCTCCAACTAAAGCCTGCTGACCAGCATCAAGGTAAAAAGTCATATCTTTATATGTTTCTAATACATCTGCACCTTTATATATAGTTTTAGAAAAAGGATTAACAAGCGCTGTCAGGCCTTCCTCTATCCCTTCACTAACACTCTCTTCAAGCATTACCTTACCAACTGTTTTAGCAACTGACTTTCCTGTAGTTTTCCCTACAGATTTGCCTATCGTTGTGATACCCTTACCTAGCCCTGCTGTAACACCTTCAATTAGTCCTTCTATTCCTGCTTGACTTACGCCATAAAGCATTGCTTGACCAAACTCTGCATCTTCATTAAGTGCCTCTTCTACGCCAGTACCACCAGCACTTGTAACAATTCCAGCTACACCAACTCCACCAAGTCCAATGGCAGACAAAGCAATAGTAGGAAGCATCTGTCCAACTCCACCCAACACATCTTTTACTATTGGTACATCATTCCACCAAGAGTTTTTTGTTGCTTCGTTTTCAAAGCCTTTGTAATACCATTCATTGGTTGCATCAAACTTAATTATATCTTCAGCCCATTGAGTATCTACGCCAAAGACACTTCCAATACTACCTGCAACACCAACTCCTGCATCAACAATACCTTCAACACCTTTCGATAAGCCACCACCTAGAGTAGTGAATGTATCTATAAAGGTGTCAACAAACCTTTCCCAAAATCCAGCATTCTCTCTTGCTTCTTGCTGTTTTTTGTTTACATTCTCAATCTTAGCCTCTGCAAACTTTTTGTTTCTTTCTCGTAACTTTTGAGCAAATAACGTATCTGCCATCCTTCTCTCCTAATTACATCCCGATAATAGATGTTTTGTACTCATCCAACAATCTTTGATAATATTCGTCAGATAATCGATTTTTATATGAACCAATTTCAAGGAGTATTTGTTGTTTTTGACTATCTGTTAATTTACCTTTTTCATCCTGTAAATTTAAAATCATTTGTTGTACTCTACTATCAGCTAATTCATACCAATCTGAATCATATTGTTGTTTTTCCGCTTTTTCTCTATCCTCTAAATCATTTGCCATTTGCTGTTTGTATGCATCCATCTCTAACTGCCATTGCTCTATTTCTCTTTGTCTATCTTCTTCTGCTTGTGCTAGCTGTTTATCCTGTATTGCATTATCTCTTAATCTTTCTTCCTCTGCAATTTTCCTATCTTCCTCTTCAATAGCTCTTTGTCTATACTTGTCTAAAATAGAAATTTCATTGTTATACGCGTCTGCCTCATTTTGTAACTTGTTTGCATTGTAGCTGTTTAACAATTCAACTTGTTGTGTCGATGCGTTATTTGCAATACTTGCTCTATTAGCAACATAACTATTGTTAGCATTTATAAAATCAGAACTTGTTTGCCCTGTAGCAAGGCCACTGGCTTGTTGTTTTTGACCTAGATACTTCAATAGTTTTTCATTAGAAATGCTGGCACTTTGTTCAGCATTTTTTTGTTGCTGTGCTATTGCAGATTGTTGGCTAGTCAAATTATTTTGCAACAGCTTGTCCTGTTGTAGCTTGACAGCCTTATTCATATTCAACTCATAGTCTTTTTCGCTCATATCTGTAGGTTTAGAAGTTTTGTTGTTTTTGTACCATTGTAATAGTTCTTCGTCAGACATTTGATTCATCCCCCTCTGTTTCCTCATCTATAGGTAACAATTTTGCAACCTCGTTGGCTATTCCATTTTTTACCAATTCTTTATTATTAAAACAGCACAATCTTATAGCCTTTTTTAGTACTTTGTTTTCGTCTTTTATTACCTTATTCTCGTCTAAAAGCTCTTGCCTCTCTTGGTCCCAAATCTCTCTATCTTTATCACGTTGTTTATCAATTGCCTCAATCTTAGACTGAAGGCTTTTTAGTTTTGATATTTTTGTATCTATTTGAGTACTAGTCATAAGATTATCATTCTTTACAAATCTTTTTACAAAGAATTGAGATATAAATCCAATTCCGACCAAAACATAGGATATAATGTCAGGCAATTGTGGAGATGACAAGAAATCTTGTATCCATTGATATTCCATAATTAAAACCACTCCTCTTCTTTATTTCTTCTTTTCTGTATTTCTGCATTAGTCTGTAATGTTGCCATATTAACCATATCTTGATTATTATCACTATACAGCTGTGATAGTTTAGGAAATAAAACTTTACCAACTAATATTGCAATCATTAAACATACTACAGCTAAAGTTATATATGTAATCATCAAACCGCTAAAGAATGCTCTTCTTATGTCAACAAACTGAACACTGAACATCCCTGCGTTTTTCCCAATAATTACCCATTCACCCCATTTCTCTACAAGATATTGATAATTGCTAGATAACTCTTCGCCAGTATATACTTCTTTGTCTAACAAAGAAATAATCTCCATTATATTGCCCCAGCTGTTACTTATTGTAAGAATTACAAATAACACAAATAATCCAATAAAAACCCAATAAACAATCGGCGACAAGATTTTAAATAATTTCGATTTTTTCTGATTCTTCTTGTACAGCTGCTCTGGTGTCAGTTGTGTTTTCTCTTTGGACATCACACACCCCCTGTTCATCTTCTATCTTTTCTGATGAAGTCAATAAATAATCTTTTTCAACCTCTTTCTTTATTTCTTCCGGAACTACCCACATTTCAAACTCTTTCCAGATATTATTTACTTCATCAAGTTCATTTGGTACACTAAATGCACCTTTTTCGTAGTTTTTAGAAATACTAGGTATAACTGTTATTGCTATGGCTATCAAATAAGTCACTAATTTCACAGTTTTCTGCCAAAAGGGTATATCTGCTGTATCCAAAAACAAACCACCTGTTATAAGTGTTGTTGCAAACATAACTAACACACCTTGTATCACAGCATTAATAGCCCTTTTCCTTCGATATTCATCCAGTTTTTCTATTCGACCATATTTGTTATAACTTATATCAGTCGTTGACCACTTAAGGCTAGAGACAGTAATATTTACTTTGATTGCTTTATATCTTTTAATTAATTTTTTGTTCCCGCTTGCATACAACGCACTCTCGCTTTTGAAATCATTTTCGCTTAAAAATTCTTGTTTTCTTATTTGCGTCTCCCTTTTATTTCTCATTGAAAGAAAGTAAGGTAAGTAAATACTTCTTGTACGATTTCTATTTAAATAACTTTTATGCTCATTAAACTTCTCTGTAGTTGTTTTTGTGTTAATACCATTAGATAAGGCCTGTTCACAAAGACCTTGCTTTATAAACACTTGTATCATCACCAGCCCCAATGATAAAGCACTTATGGACGAAATATTACCTCCGACATTTTGCCAGTATTGCTCTGTAAAAATTTCACCCATGTCGCCATATGTAAGAATTGTTAGCAAAATTATTCCAATAGTTGCAGCAATCGAGCCAATATACTTTCTTATAACTAATGTAAACTTTGACATTTTTTCTCCTTTGTTAGCCTTCTAAACACTGCACTATAAAATTCCTTATTTCTTCGCTTGTTATTCCGTACTCACTCAAGCCTTTTGGAGTTTTATTAAGTGGTTTTGTGCAAACATTCTTGATAAGTTCTAAGTCAACAGACATTGTAAAGTGGCAAGTTATATATATTGCATCGTAATCTTTGTAGTAATTGGAAGCCCAGCCAAATACTTTATATCCATCAACCAAAATGTCATTATCTTTGGCTACTGCATTTAGTCCTTTGTCTTTTAGGTACTCAGTAAACTTGTTATATATCAATTCACCAATTGTATTGTCTAAACCCTTACCTACATGACCTAGACCAATATCACCCTTGTTTACTACAAAAGCACCACCTCTGCGACCAATATCTACACAGGCAATATTATGCTCTTTGCAGTATTCAAAATTTGGCTTTGCGTCAAATCCATAATTAACTTGCATTTCTTCGTAAAGCACAATTGTTGTTCTATTAGGATTTTTTAATCCCTCTTGCAATTCGTTTACTATATCATTTTCTGTTACTATATTCATTATTCTAATTCTCCTGTATATTCGCTCAATGAATAGAATGTTGGTGTTATATTTTTTCCAGCCCAATCATAATTTCTAACATAGGTGCTATCAGTATATATATTAGTTGTTTTGGCTGTTTTTGGTGCTGATATATCAATTATAATCTCATCATCGTCTGTATGCTCAAACACTAAATTGGCAGCAATAGCATTGTAAAATGGTTGTTTTACCAATTGTTTCACTGACTTTTTAAATACAACATCATAGGTTGTTTGTGTATTGTCTAGATATCCCATTGCTATTGCTGCATTTATATTTGCTTGCTGAGCTTTGTATATTATCTTCGAACAATATGTACTATTAAAAATGGAATTTGGCATTGTCTCCACTTTCTCAGATACAACAAACTTATAAAACACACTGTTGTTTCTAGCTAGATAATTAAAAGCAGAAGAACCAATTGTTTTTACACTATCTGGAACACTAAATGTTGTTATTGTGTCAATTCCATCAATAATTCCATAATCTGTTAAACCCCTAAACGCATAGCCACAGATTTCTTCAATATTGCTTCCAAAAACAATTTCTTTAATGCACATTGCTTGATAACGACTTGAACTACCAGTCGTTGCAGGAGTTCCACCATCAAATGCACTATCTAATATTTTTGTAACTGGTTTTCTATTGTATGTATTAGGGATTTGCAACACATCTGGAACGATTTGGTCATCCGCTGAAATAGAACCCTCATTGGCAACACTAAAGTCATAGCCGCCATAATACTCGCTATTATATCCATTACAAGTAGAATAACTATAAGATGTCTGAACCGACAATTCTGTTTTTTCATCTGTGTATTCATAACATGGCGTTTCTCCAACAACTATCCCGCTAGTAGCAAAGCTTTCACTTGTTATGCCGCCAATACTCAACATTCCATCATTAAAAACATATTTACCATAATATCCTTCTTCTGTTGTTGGCGTTGGTACAACTTGGGTTACATATCGCATTGTTGGTTTACCAACCGCATAAGCAACAATAGTACCATCAAACTCGACACTGCCCTCCATATAGCCATTTGCATCTAAACCAGTGTAGTTTAGGTCAAGACCAACTTGTTCTGTTACATTGTTCCAAAGCTCATTACCATTAAGCTGAAGAATTTCCACTGGTTTTTCATTATAATTCATAACCTCTGTATCTTCAAAATTCAAACCTTTACTCATTGCCTACTCCGTTATAATATTTAATGTCTTGGTTTCTTCATCATACTGGAACATACTGGCTACATCAGCTTTGCTAACCGCCGCTAATAATGTCCTTGCAGCAGCCTTTTCATCTTCCGTCCATTCTAGTATATTATTAGCTAATCCCTCTTTGACAGCATAGTCTAGGTTTCTTGGGACTATTGGCCTGTAGTTGTGTTCTTTTGCTGCTATTTCTTCATTGGTTGCTTTTCGAATCATTATGTTACCATTGCTATTGAATGTGCCACCTGCGGGATATGTTTCTAGAGTACCTAATAGAGTTTTTGCGTTTGCTTGCTCTTCTTCGGTCCATTCAATTTTGCTATCTGTTAATGCTTTTTTGACAGCATAGTCTAAGTTATTAGGAACGATAGGTCTATATTTTTGCTCTTTTGCGTCAATATCACTCTCTAGTGCTTTGTATAGATATATTATACCTTCATTACAAAAAGTACCTGCACTATTCAACACTTTAACTATGCCATGATTAGAAAGACTTGCATAATCACTCTTGCCCACGGCATCGATTTGAGTCCTGGCAGCCGTTTTTTCTTCATCTGTCCACTCCAGTGAGTTAGTTGTCATGCCAGACTTTATAGCATAGTCTAGATTCGCTGGGACTATTGGTCTGTATTTCTGTTCTTTGGTATCAATATCACTATTGTCTGCACGTCTAATATTTAGTATTCCATCGTTCGTGAATGTGCCACAAGCGGGGGATGCCTTTATGATACCATGAGTGCTTTCGTTACCGTAGTCTGTCTTGCCTACAGCATCTATTAGGGTTCTAGCATTCGCCTTATCCTCGTCAGTCCACTCTTGGGTATTACTAGTCATTCCTTTTTTCACGACCTTACTGATATGTTGGGCTTGCAATGTTCTATAACTACTAGTAGACTCGGATTCTATTTCATCATCTCTTACACCAACGACATAAAGTCCACCAGCTTTTCCAACTGCAAGGCCTGTGCCAGTTCCACCTAATTTAACAAGACCATAATCTCCCTCTGCCTTGGCATAATCTGAAAAAGTAACCACATTTGTTAAGTCTGCCTTATCGGATTCGAGCATTCCAAGTACATAATATCCAACATGGACGCTTCCATTGGTTCTTAATTCTGATACAAATTCTTCATCAGTTGTATAAACATATTCATTATGCGTCTCTGAGACTTCAAATACCCAAAAGTCAGGAACACCAGTCGTCTTCACATACAGATTTTGACCAACTCTAAAAGCATCATTTGCTGCAGAGTTTAATGCTGTGACCAGCTCGCTATTATCTGTATAACCGACTGATTGAGTAGCACCCTTTGCGATGCTTTCTACATCGTTCAATTTACTATTTATTTCACTTATCTGATTATTAATCTCTGTAACATCTAGTTCACCAGTAGTGTTTTTATATTCGACAAGCTCATTTATAACACTTTGTATCTTTTCTGGTTTATTTACATCTATTAAACTTATATTATCCATATTTTCTCCTTTATGTTAATGGCTCTGCTTCATAACCAAATATTAATTCAAATTGAATTGGATTGTCAGTAGTTTTAAAATAACTCAAAGAAAATTCATCTTTATTATCAGCACCCCGTTGGGCGATTTTACCTGCAATGTCAAATGTATTCTCATCCAGATTTGTATCATTCCAAGCCGCAAAAGCTATTTCCAAATTGCCTGCATACTCAGAAGATATTTTGAACCCATCTGGCAAAGTGAAAAGTGTACCGCCACCTCTAGGATCATTCCAACTAAGAATGAGGTGACATAACACATAATTGCCTTGCCTTTTTAATTCGTTGTGGGTAGCTGTAATATAGTCATAATCCCACATAATTACGCTACCCTGCTTAAAACCCAAGTTTGTGAGTCTTTCTTCTATTGTTCCTTTGCTGGTATCTTCGCTAGCATACTGTGCATAAATTGCATTACCAACAATCATATTGTCATAGCTTCCATTTTTTGTTGCATAAGTATCCTTAATAATATTCCCTTCACTATCTTGATTTGCTTTAATTGCAGATCCTACGCTCATGTTTTCATAGGAGCCATCTTTTTTTGCATAATTACTTACAATATTGTTTCCTGCTCCATCTTGACTCGCTCTAGTAGCAGAACCAACACTCATAGCACTATATGTGCCGTTTTGTTTTGCATAGGTGTTCTTGATAACATTCCCGTCGCCATCTTGACTTGCCTTGGTTGCACTAACCGCATTCGATGCATTAGTTGCCGAGTCGCAATTTTGTGCATAAACTGCATTTGTCGCATTGTCTGCTTGTTGTGCCTTGGCAACCTTTCTGATTCCGGACAATATTTCTGATATTTTTAATTCATTTGATTTAGCCAAATTATTGTCCGGAATATTATCTAAATCATTGTAGTCATTCGTCAAAGCTACTTTAGCAAGCCCAACAACATTATTCACATCTACAACACCTTGAGCGATTATTACGCCCTCACGTTTCTCGTAAATACTTACATGGCCAGCACCATTTGACTCGTGATAACATCTAACAGTCCCATCAAGTTGTATTTCATATTGATTAACTGGTATATATGCTCCATTTCCATCTAACAGGAACATATCTACACCAATCTTCTCGTAGTCACCTATTCCATGCTCTTTATTTGAGATAACAATCTCATACATACCATTCTCTTCATTGTATACCCAGTTCTGATTATCAAATATAATTCTATAAGCTTCCTTTATCTGGGTATTATCCATATATGCATCAAACTGAACACCAACATCTTCTAGTGCAATATTTGTCTCTTCTGCTATTCTATCAACTTCTGCAATTGCGGAATTTGTTGCATCTATGATTGGCTGATAAAACCTTCTTTTTATCTCCTCTGCAGAATATCCTCTTTCACTTGGATTGTTAGGCAAAGATTGAGCAGATTTACGCTGAATTGCAGACTTTGTTTCAGCACTGGTTTTATTAATTTTTGTTATATTAATTGCCATTATCTTATCCCCTTATTTAATCTATTTATCTTATATCTAATAGTAATTCCATTTACTGCACATGCTGTATTTGTATCGCTAATATATCGAATTATTATAAAGTTAAAATTTCTCTCTTTAACCCGCATCGTATTGCTATTGGTAAATGAACTCTCAAAAGAAAAATCTTCAAAATCAATATCATTGAAATTAAAACCACGAGTACCGTAAGTTGTGAAATCTTTTTCTATATTTCTTGTTTGATAGCCTAAAGATATGGCTCCTTTAACCAATGGTTCAGTCGTAATAGTCAATCCTAACAAGGTCTTGCTATACATATTCGAGCCCAAGTCATAAATTGGTGTATACCAACTGGCTACTACATTTTCTCTAAATGTTAACGTCGTAGTTATATATTCTGGTATTCTGCCTTCATACATTACCAATTGCAGAATTTCTCCGGCCTCATATTCTTTTACTTGGAATACTTGTCTATCTGTTTCTATCTCGTCTGTCGTCTCATTATCTGCAAAATGTATATTCCCTAAATAAAGAGGCTTACCAGATATAATCTTACACAATCTAAACCCCAATGAAGTTGGGACTACAACATTACCATTTGTGTCGACTAGGTTAAATCTTAAATTATCCAAATCAACCACATTAATTCTATATTCTTTGTCCACCTCTAGACCAGAATCACCAACATTATCTGCAAAGCAGGCAATACCCTCAAAAACTTTGTATAAAGTTTCTTCTTTGATATATAGCCAGCCAGCTGTATCTAATTCGGTTATTTCGTTGCTATCCAATTGCAATGCATATATATCAGAATTAGAGCCTTGCAAAACTATATTTGTGCTTTCGTTTAACTCTTTTTCTAGCAGCTGGTTATAATACAAATTATTATCTATATAATCTACTCCCAGCATTTCATTGCCAGTATCCTGATATGTGGTATCTACATATTCATCTTCTGTAAACATGCATATCAATCCATTATTAGCCCCAAAAAACAATTGATTGTCTATATCAGCCCACACCCTAGCATCTACATTAGTGAAATACCACCACTCATAGTTAAAGCTATCGCTTATATCTTCTTCTGCAGAGAATGTGAATCTGCTATCACATACATATACAACACCATTTATAGATAAATAATATTTGTCTTGATATGCTATTGCACAAGCATCTTCTAAGTTCTTTTCCTGCAATAGTTTTGAGTTTATGTTTCTACTTCTCTCTCTAATCCTATAAGCACTTGTAGACAAGTTATCATACAGCTCTAATCCCTTTACACCATTCCTAGTTAGAATTAAATTGTCTCCGTTTAAGCTTGCACTGGCATACTTGCCATAGATTGTGTCAGTAACATTACCTGATGACTTGTAAAACAAAGTTCTAAATACAGGATTACCTTCAAAATCTTCTTCTGTTGTATCTGTTCCACTTACATAGTATAAAGATGAATCGCTTCCGTTTCTTTCCTTAAATGTTAAAAGAATACCATCACTTGCTCTTACATAACCAAGTATCGCACTATTATCACTACCAATCTCATCATAATTGTTATCAGGGAAGTATGTAAAATCGTACATTTCACTCCATATATGCACATTTTTACTTGTACTAGAACCACTTATAAACAACCTGTTTGAGTTACCACTACCACCAAACAAAGTACTTATTGTTGCATTCTTAACAAAGTCATTTTTGCCTGACTCTGTTTTCTTAAATGTAACAATTATATTTGCTGTATTTGCCTCAGGTGGTGTTGTGTCTATTATGAGCGTTATCTTGCCTGTTGCAAACTCAACACTTCCTACAATTTCTGTGCCATTATACAACTCTGTCTTATCTGCGCCACTATTAGCAATTAATATGCTTTCATCTTGCGTTTGAACTTGAATAACAATATCGCTGTTATCATCTATCGCCTGGCTTACACCTTTAATTGCCGTATCTACATGCCAACTCGAATTAGCTCCTGCACCAAGCAATTTATTTTTTCTATATGGAGATAACATATTGGCATCATCAACAGATGCTCTATGTTCATCATTGACTCCATCAGCATCTATATTTGTAGTGGTTGTTGGAATATATGTATCTTCGTTATCGTATACCCTTCTTAATTCATAATTGCCATTGGCCCACTTACCAAACACAAGATAGTCACCACAACCTACAATATATGCTTTGTTTTTGTTAACATAAAGTTGAATTCTTCTATCAACTAAATTACTAATATCTCCTGTTATATCTTCTGACTTATATCTATTCTTTGCATAATCCCAAGTTAATAAATAAAATTTTGTCCCTGCATAAGCCAACACAAAGTTTGTATCTTCTAGTTCAAAAGAGAAAAGTCCATTAATTCTCGCAGGTAGTTTGCATAGACTTTTCCAACCTGTTCGCTTACGAACTGTACCATTCTCATATATTAAGTTCTGTGCTGAAATCGCTCTGTTTTTTTGTACAAGATATGGAGAAGTAGAAAAATCTACACCTCTGAAATCATCAAAAGTGTATAATTTTCTCTCTTTTAGAGATAAACTTCTATTCACTCTAATGCTCATATTCTCTCCTACATTCTATATACTCTATCTACATAATCTTGCTTGCTAATAGTTTGCTTCTTTAAATCATCTAAGCAAGCCTCAAATGTATTTCTTGCATCTGCTGCTAATTCAGGCTCTTCTTCTTGATACAGATCGCCCTTTATAAAATAAGGTATTAATCTAGCTATCTTATCTGGAATCCAAAACTCCTCTTCATCAGCGACCTTCTCATCTACTGTCTTTATGGTTGGATAATAAATTATTGTGTATGTGGCATCTGCTTTAGGAAGTATTAACAAATCGCCTTCCATTTCATATCCAACGTTACCAGCATAATTGCCAGTACCATACTCAGCAGAAATTCTATCAATCATGTACAAATCAGATATCTTTGTTGTATCAAAATGTATAAATCTCTTACTTTGTTCGCAATCTTCTACACTTAGCTCATATCTTTTCGTAGGTACAACACAAGTATTTTCTATCCTATCAATTGCTCTTGCAATAGATTCGTTCATATTGACAATGTAACTACCATAGTTCTCATCACTTACAAGACTCTGCAAATGATCAACACCAAAATCAAAACTATAGTTAGTAAACATCAATTTAATTGCTGCTACTTTTATATCTCCAACTTTCATAAATTCCTCCAAGTATTCAATGGCGGATATCGTGAGACTTGCACTCAGGGCATCTGTCGAACATTCCCTCTCTTATTTCAATATCCATGTAGTGCTGTATCTCATAACTACAGCACTAATATACAGGTTAGATAAGACCTGACCTCTCTAACAATTTTGCTACTGGCTCTGGCACTTCAACTGCTTCGCCTCTCTTGATTTGATATGTATAGCCATTAATTTGAGCTGTTACATACAAATCTTTTTTGTTTTGATTATCGATAGGTACTTTAACTCTTACTTTCTTACAAGCACCTAGTTTCTTTTCCATACCCTTAACAAGTTTTTGTGTAGCGTTTTTGCCTTTTGTTTCTAACATTGCATCGTTTTGTACTTCTGCCATAAATTATCTCCTTTATTTATTAGTCGATTGGTGTAACTGCAGAATTTACTCTGATAAGACCCAAATCATTAAGTCTTACTGGAGTAAACAATGCTTTCCAACCAATAGTTGATTTCTGGTTCAATGGATCGCTCTTGTCGCTATCATCATCTTTACATGGCTTGATGATGGTCTTTGGCTTGCTACCATTCTCAATATCTGTGATACCATAAGCATTTTTACCAAATGCAAGACCACTATGCACATCTACATCTGCAGTATTTGGAATAGCATCAATTAGAGTGGTATCTATAAACTTGAAGCTATATAGTCTACCAATCTCACCATCCTCAATACCTTTAGCATCATTAGCATACTTAGATACATCTCTCCATAGCGGATCTCTCATAATGTCTGCTGCTTGCTCTGGGGATATAAACCATAGATAATATCTTCCAGATACTGGCTTAATATTACTTCTCTTCAAGATTGTCTGTACTTTCAATACATCATCTGCTGTTAACACATTACTAGCTGTAATAGCATTCTCATCTACTCCACCACCTACATTGTAAACAGATGTGGTTTTAAGCAACTCATCTCTAGCAACAATATTAAGTGTTTCTCCTGCTTGTTCGCCCTCTAGCTCTACTGTCTCTGAAATAATTGGATCAATTGCTGTTAATTCAAGAACATCCGTTACTTCAATTACATCTCCATATTGTTCTACAGATTTAGTAATTGTTGTTACACTCAAATCCTTTGCAACAGGTGGTTGCCCTTCTGTCAATGGTATAGTAGCAGGCTCTAGTGAGTTAAATTTTCTAAATTCAATAGTTTTACCACCATTCTTAGGAATAGGTCTCTTTTGACCATACTTCAAAAATGGTAAATTTGCAACTGCTCTCTCAAGCAATACTCTGTCATAATAGGTTTTCATTTCTGCTGATAATCCAGCACTTGTTGTTGTATTCATATTTTTAATTTCTCCTTACAATATAATTCTTTCTCCCCCTTTTACTCTTTCTTGTAACTTTTCAAATTCCGCCTTAGACATATCTTCTATGCTCTTTTGCTTAGGTGGTTGTTGACTTGTTAGCTTGCCTGGGGTTGCGGCACTATTTGCAAGTAATTGAGCTGCTCTCTCTTTCGCTCTTTCCTCGCTTTTGGCAGTAAAGGTTTGATAGTCTGTATAAATTTTATCCATTGACATCTTACCAATCTTACCTAGTGCAAAAGTTCGGAATAAGTCATCTTCTACAAGTTCGCTAAGATTAACTTCAGGGTGTTTGGTTACAAAGTCCTCTTTATCTTTTCGTACCCACTCCTCAGTTGCATTCTTTTCTTGAGTAGCTTTTTCTTCTTCTTTCGCTTTTGCTTTAATGTGTTTGGAATAATCTGCAATAGGGTCTCCACCGTTCTTGGCGATTTCTTTCATTGTCAAGTACTCTTGAACATCTGCATCATCTTCCATTTTTTCATGTGTGTATGGATTCTCTCCATTCAAAGCATCAATGATTGCCTCATTTCTTGCTTTCTTAAGTGCAGCTTCATGCTCTGCTTTTCTTCGCTCTCTAGCATAATCTGCATTAGTCTTTTGTTGTTTTGTTTCCTTCTCTTGCTCCTTTGCTTTGGTTTCTTCTTTATTTCCCTCAGCATCTTCGCTTGTATCAGTAAACTCCACATCATTTTCGCTAGTGTCAGCGACTTCGCTAGCTCCTCCATCTAAGGTAGTATCTACTTCAGAATCGGTTGTTTCCGCTGATAATTCTTTGATATCTTCCATATCATTTTCTCCCTTTGGATTTTTCCGCTATTCCTGCGATTTAAATATAATCAAGGTTCTATAACACCTGGATTATCACTTGGTTGTGTACCTATAAGTCCTCTCTTTTGTGCTAATTCATTAGCCATTAGAGTTACATCATCTCGGTACTCTTTTGTCTTGCCAGCCATACCCACAAGAATTTTATTTGCCTGTTGTACTTTGGCTGTATATTCTGCTTGTAATGCCATCAATCTTTCTTTCAATGTTCTGTTCTCATTTACTATCGATTGTGCATTATTAATTGTTGCTTCCTGTTGCTCCAATAAAGCACTTGCTTCTTGTAATTGAAGCTGTACTTGTTGTAATTGCTGTGCCATTTGATTAATTTGGCTCATTTCTTCTTCTTCAATCTTGTCTAGTATTTTCTGTCTATTGGCAATTGCATTGTCTGGATAGCAACTTATATATGTCTTTAGATTGATTGCACCCTT
Organism: uncultured Christensenella sp.; assembly: GCA_964434145.1. Lineage (GTDB taxonomy): Bacteria > Bacillota > Clostridia > Christensenellales > UBA1242 > UBA11490. The sequence goes on from CAYSUG010000001.1 coordinate 105,577, forward strand.
TGCAAATAGTCCATCAAGTATATTGATATCTGCTACTTCACTCATCACAGTACCTGCGACTGCTTCTGCGATTACATCAAAGTGAACATTCTCAAACTCTTTGCTATCAAAATTATCTGTTACAATCTTATCTTCTTGCTTTTTATCGGTATATTGGAACTTTTTCTCTTTGTAATAGAATCTGAAGAATTGTTCGTATATCTCTCCTACCTTTTCCATACTTCGCCAAAAGCCTTTCTGTAGATCTTCTATTGGCTTTAATGCTTGGGCTTGAAGTTGTGCTATTGCTGCACCACTCATACCTGAAGATATAACTTCGCCATTCATTACCTCAGAACTTCCTGTTGCTGCTCTTGTTAAGTCTGCTATTTTATCTACCAAGCCAACACTCGCTGCTGTCATGCCTGGTCTATTAGGGAACTTAATACCATTTTTTGACTTACTATAATCTGTTATAACTTGTCCTGGCTTATTGGTTATTCGCTGTCCTCTTAATGCATCAGGTTCTACAACCACTGGCGACATACCCTCGTTTTGTGCCATAAGTATCTGAAGTCCAAGAGTCCAATTTATTGCCTTTTGATTAGGTATTATTGTTTCTACTTCGCCTCTACCATAAATAGACTTATCTCTCTGCTTCCAGGAACTAAACACGACAGGATATAATGTTGCTTTTCTCCCTTTGTTTAGGTATTTATTAGGTTTTTCTTCCTTTTCTTCGATATCTTCTTTACCATCAAGCAAGTTCTTATAATGCTCTAAGTTTGGTGTTAACGGTCTTGCTTCATTGAAAATTACTTCAGAAGTTGCTCTCTCGAAATATACTTCGCCATTATGCCTAAAGAATCTGGTCATAACTGTTACATATTCTTCTGTATCACTCTCTTTTTCGTTATAAATACTATCGTTGTTGTCTTTTGCTATAAGATTTTTGTCTACACCTTTGTCTGCTATTTCTTTAATATGCTCTACATTCTCTCTTGAAATAAGCATTATCCAATCTTGCTTCTGCTCATCTTTTTCATTTGGATTAGCAAATAATACATTGATTGGATCTACTAGTTGTACATTCATATCTCCTTCAACTAATCCATCAAGTCCTGGAATAGAACTATCCCAATAATAATAAAAACAATAAGAACCCTTAATAATTCCATCTAGCACTGCCTTGTTATTTACTTCGTTTTGTCTTAATCTCTTTTGTTGATACTCAGCAAAATGGTTAAACTTCTCTACATTTGCACCATCTTGTTCACTCTTATATACTATCTTTACAGGGCTAGACAACACTTGCGACTTCTTATTATTGCAATTCATTTCTACAATATTGACTACAGGTCTAGGAAAGTATTTTGTATCTTCCGTGCTAGGAGCCCATTGATCGCCTTCATAGAACTTGACACATTCAGGAATTGTCTTGTTTAAGCCTAATGCAACCTGATATGCAACTGCATCTTCAAACCAGTTATTAAGCTCATTAATAGTTGCTCCTATTTGTTGTTTTCTTTTCTTCATTTCTGTTCTCCATAAAAGTACTCATTTAATAACTGCTGTGCTGTCTTGCTTGTGGTGTTTTCATCTGTAAGATTGTCAAGTGTTTGTTGCATTTCATTAAATTTTAAGATTAAGTCCTCATTAGTTTTCTGTAGACAACTAATTAAAGTTTCTGCTCCTTTTAACCTTTTCTCCAACTCATTAACTCTTTCTTCCATCTTTAATCTTTTCTTTGTTCTGAAAATCTTTACCATTCTACATACCCCTGTTCTTCTTTATCTCCCCAATAGTCCTCTCCGAAGAACTTCTCTATTGAATTGTTATATATCTTCCTTTCTTCTTGCACCTGCATCCAACTAGATGTCTGCTGACTTGATATAAAGTGTGCTATTGCTAGTGCCATTACCAAGTCATCATGTGCTCCCTGCTGTGCTTCTGCTTTGCCTTTGTCATTCTTAACAAAAGTAAGCATTTCTTTAAGTGTGTTTATATCGCTCTCAATTCCTACATCTTCTCTCACTAATGCTTGTAAGTCAGACAAGATTACTGGTCTTGTTTTTGTTGTTGTCTCAAATCCGAATCGCTTGACTACATTCTTACTAACATTGTCAAGCATTTCTCTCATGTATAAGTTCGGATAATCTAGTTTCTCTGATAAATACTTAGTTGCTTGTAAGCTATAATTGACCTCTATTCCAACCAATGCCTCATGATAATACATACCCAAGCAATACACTTGCTCTGCATACAAATCATCATCAATTGTCTGCTTCCAAAGTGTAGCTGCTGTCTTTTTTGTTATGTTGTTTATTACCTTTGCTGTTGTGTAATCCAGCCCTAGCCCTGAAGTATCTCCACCTAATACATAAGGTGCTTTGTGTGTGATTGTATTGTCTTGCTTCTTGACCTGTGGCTCCTCATGAATAGTGATATATCCATTCTCATCATTCTCCCATCTTATATCTTCCAGCTTAACTTCTTCTGCTACTGCAATATTATCTGAGTTATAGATAACTCTGACTGACTTCTTGTATTTGAAATAGCCTTTTTTTACAGGTTGCAAGTCACGAACTAACTCAAGTTGGTTAGCAACCTTATCTTTATCAAAAATACACTCTCCTGATGATATAAAAGCTTCCTCAGGGCTGATTGGATATTCCTGTCTTATCTTCGCTTTATCTATGTAACTATCATACTTCTTCGCATACCAAGTAATCTGCTCCTTTGTTAGTCCTTTACTCTCTAACAACTTCAATCTTTCTTGTAGCCACTTATCTTCTTTATTTTTCTCTAAGAACTCATAGTCAGTAGACACATACTCTGCTGTCTGCCAAAAAGCATAGAAAAGATTAATACAAGTGCCTTTATCCCATAAATCCTTAGCCTCATTAAATCCGTTTGCAGTTGTCTCATAAACTGAAAAGCAATCTTCTGTTGCTGTTTCTCCAATAGAACTCTGCAAGTCTGCTAAACTAACATCAAAGAATGCAACCTCAGAATAGTGAATAAAGTTAAGTGTTTTAGATCTACCAACATCTTTTGTTGCTGTCGCTATTCTCCAGGAGCTGTTTAGCTTATCGAAAAACAATTCGTTCCTTGAGTTAAACTTCTCACGTGGTTTCAATAACTCAGGTAATCTGTCATACACCACCCTAGCCTTATCATTGAATATAGACTGAGTGTTATCGCTTGTGTTTGCTAAGGTAAATCCTGAGAAATTCCTTCTAACAATCGAATATGCTAATTGAATGGCTGTAATAAGTGTTGTAAAGCCCTGCTGTCTATTCTTTAGAACATAGTAAGGTCGCCCTGTTCCATGTTTCTCAAACTGCTTGATAAAATCTTGCTGTACTTCATTAAGGAAGAATGGGCAAGTCTTTTTCTTCTTATCAACTACTGTGAAGCAACACTCAATCAATAAGTAAGGCCTCTCTTGTATCTCTGCCCTTAACTTGTCAGACTGAAGTATCTCCCTAGCAACTGTCTCAACAAACTCCTCATCTTGATTAGGTGCTTTGCCATCAAGATAGTCCTGCCAAAGCTTCTTCCTTTTGTCGATTATCTGCTGGATTGTTAGTTCCATTAATTAAAATCCTCAAACTTCTTTATGACCTGCTCCTCTCTGCTTGTCGCTTCTCCATTAGCCAAAGCCTGCTTATCGTATAGAGTACCTAGTGTAGTCGATATCTTATTGATATCTTCCAACTTCATTGATGCAATATTTCTGACTACTTCCTTTCTCCTGTCCGATCCTGCTGTCTGTTCTAGTGCTTCTTTCAGCATTTCATCTAGTACAACTTCATCTGCACAGACCCTAGCAAGCCTTCTGTTGAGAATGATTGAAGCAAGCTCAATGTTCTTCCAGGAGTCCTCAATAAACTTCTTTTTCTTTTCATTGCGAAGTTCTTTGAAATCTTTACAATCTTTGTCCGTTCCATTCTCCATATTCTTCTTCCATGTATACAAAGTACTTTCTTTAATATTAAGTTGTCTTGCGACCTCTGCTACATTGTTACTTGCCATAAGCATTGCAATGGCTTGTTCCTTTGTCGCTTTATTTAATTTCTGTCCTCTCATGCTCACAGATATTGTAGTTTATAAAAACGGACATTTACGGACATTTTAGGACAACTTGCATTTGCAACAAAAAAGAGAGCATCACTGCTCCCTTAATATATTTGCTATGAGTTCAAAACTTTTCTTTACTATTCTTCTTATTTGTCTTTCACAATATCCTATCTTCACTCCACAGGATAGAAAAGACTTCCCTGCTATATAGCATTCAAACATAACTTTTTCTTCTAATGGTGGCAATTGAGTAAAGATAGATTTATACTTAGAAGTTAAACTATTTACTATTCCCCTGCGGTGCAGATTCCTCATTTCCTTTAGTTCTAATTTTATATCTTTAATACTCAACTCAGCCACCTACTTTTTCTTTTGTAACAACAAATCCCTCGCTTTTATTATATTGTGATATAAATCACCCAGCATACCTATAGCACCATCTATATATGCGTTATGTAAATGCTTATTAAGTTCGGATTCTGTTATTACAATATCTCCATTATCCATCTTTTTCATTTTTACCTCGATATAATTCTAACTCCATCTTTAGTAGTTCGTTCTCTACCATAAGAGCACACATCTTCTTCTGCACCTCTTCTAATGCATTTTCAAACCTTTGTTTACTATTTAATTTAGCCATAATCTATCTCCTGATTTTTTTTACCATTGTAGCATAAATTAATTTTATTGCAAAGCTTATCGAACATATATTCGATTATTTGTTTTGTATATAAGGTGTCTAATACTTTATTCAAATCGCCCAACTCAAACAATCTTCCTCATCATAGACAGCTATCATATATCTACCTTTATTTAAATTTTTCATTGTCTATCCTCTGTCTGAGCTATCCTTCTTCCTCAAAATAAACTTCTCAATCTTATGCTGGTACTTAAATATAAGAAAGATATCAAACACACATACATTGATAAGCACAAACCAATCCACCAAGCTAAGACTAGCCCAATCAATCAACCCACTCCCCAAGAAGCAAATTGTCGCTATTCCAATAGTCCTGAACACAGCCACCACAACAGCGAAATACCAATATCTCATCTTGGTCATTCCAGCAACCATACAAAGTGCATCATCAGGGAATATAGGGAATAGGAACATTAGTGGCAACAGCATCTTCGATTTGATATCAATTAACTTCTGTGCCTTCTCCAGCGATTCTCTGCCCACAATCTTCTCTGCGACTTTCTCTCCACAAGTCCTGCCGATTAAGAACATAAGACTTGATGATATAAAGACAGATATTGCACTTATGATAAGTGCCTTCCAGGATCCGAAAAGGATTACTGCTATACCTATAAAGGTTGCTGATGTTCCTGGCATGAAGCATAATAAGTTAGAGCATAGTATAAATAATGCTATAAATACCACCCAACCCCAAGCACCACACTGTGAGATTATCTCTCTTAATCCTTCAATATCTGTTACACCTAGAGCCTTTAGTGTGAAGAAGATCCCCACACTAAATAACCCTAAAACTACTAATACTAAAATAACCTTAAGCCATTTTTTCATTAGCATATACCTAGAAGCTTGCCTAACTTCGCAAGTTTCTGATTTTGAAGACCTTCACTTTTTAATTGTATGTATTCGTCATAAAGCATCTGATTATTGTTTTCTGATTCTGCTTTTGTTTCTTCTAATAGTTGAATTTCTAAACTATCCATTAATAGCTTCTCCTTCTGAATACTACAGGCTTTGATGCTGATGCTAAGTTCTTACCTTCTGTTGCTCCTCTTAAGTCTGCATACAGCTTGTCCTGATATTTTCTTAATTTCTGCCATCGCTTTCTAGTCTGATAGTTCTCTTTCTTCTCCTCAATGTTGAGTTGCCTATTTACCTCAAGCAATGCAGTCTGTATCTCTGCTACATTTTCCACTTTTCTTTCATTCTCCTAAATATCTGCCTCAAATATATTTGTAAAACAACTATTTAATTCTTCTGATGAGTATTGATTGCCTCTAGCATTCTCACACCCACCAGACTTCTTGAACTCCTGCTTCTCTCTTTTCTCCCAAGTGATAATGCAAGACTTCCAATTCTTCATTGGTTGATTGCCAACTTTCCAACCTTTAGATTCATAGAAATTATAAAAGTTCTCTGCATCAATGCGATTCTTTCTCTCTCTGCAGTACTCTTTTATTTCTTCTATTGTAGGTTTAACAAATCTTTTAGAACTAGAGGGAGTGCCAACTTGTTGGCGTTCTTCTTCTTTTTTCTCTTTTTCTTCTTCTTTTATATTATTATTTACATTAACATTATCATTTACATTAACATTAAGGTTATGGTTTGGTTTGTCTAGGTTTTTATTTTCTTTGCTAGGTTCATCTAGGTTTTCTTGGGTTTCTCTAGGTTTTTCTAGGTTTTCATTTTTAGGTGGCCTTCCCCCCTTTTTACCATTCTCTACACTTGCATTATATCTAGCAATATTATTCTCCATACCCTTTGAAAAACTGATTAACATTGCTGTTGCTACAGGAGATAGTCCCTCTGGCATAACGCCATTGATTCCAAAGCTAACTACTGCTTTATAACACTCTAATTGGTATTCTTCTGGTAGTGCGTTTATAGCATCTGACCAATTCTTGAACATTACAAAACTATCTCTTATTATTCCCATTTTTATTCTTCGCTCCTCTAGAATGGTATTTGTTCATCTTTAGCAGGCTCCATTTTCACGTCATTGTTTTTCTCTTTTTTTACACCAACAAACTCTACTTCTTCTGCTATAATTTCAGTTATGTATTTTTTGCCTTCTTTTCCTTCATATTGTCTAGCTTGCATACTACCATATACTGCAACTTTACTACCCTTGCTAAGCCACTTTTTGCAATTATCTGCCAATGTATTCCAAACTACAATATTGAAAAAATCAGCCTCTCTATTACCTTCCGCATTAGCAAATCTTCTTTGTACAGCAAGGTTTAATCTTGCAACACTTTTTCCATTGTTTGTCGTACTAAACTCTACTTCCTTTGCTAAATTACCAATTAAAACAACTTTATTCATCCTTCTTCTCCTATACCCTTACAAATCCTAAATAATTTCTTCTTGTCATAAATACTTCTGTATCAACTTCTGTGCTTTGATAACCATCTTTCCAAAGACCTAAAACATATCTGCAGAAGTTTACATAAGATATTCCTTCTAAATCAAAATCGACATATTCTCTTTTTTCTAGCTCTAAAGCTGTTACTCTTTTCTTTTTTCCTGTAATAAGTTCTTCATGTTTTATTACTCTTAATTTCATTCTTTATCTCCTATAAACCAGTTTTTCTTTATCCCAATTAGGATATATTCCTTTTAGATATTCCTCTATCTGTTTACCTATTTCTTCTCTTTGTGCCCTTGTTCCAAAATCATAGTAATAATGACACTTATTCTCTGAGAAGTTAGTACAAAGTGTCACAATATTTTCTTCAATGCCACGACCAGAATTCGCTCTTGAGATATAATGCGCATTTGGCATAGCAATTGGACTGCGACAAATTATGCATCTGTGCCTATCTCTCTCCCATACCCTATCCTTTACCCTCTGAGGAATATCACAAGCTTTACTTCTTTTGCTTTTCATACTCCTCCGAAATGGTAGTTATTTCACTATCCACAACCCCTAAATCTGCTAGTACATCTAGCGCCAACTCTATCAGTTCGTTCATCTGTTTAGTATCAAAAGTGCTGGAACCCTTAAAACACTTGTAAATTAGAATTTTTTGACCACTTTCTGCAAGTGTTCTTTCTCCTATTAACTTAATTATTCTATATGTATATAATAAGTCTTCTTCATCACCTGGGATACATGGTACAAACTTACTTTTTATATTTGCCCTCTCTAATAAATTACAATAACATTCTTCAACGTCATCTTTTCTCTTATATCCAGATGTTGCTATTGATATTTTCTCAATTAACGCCCACAACATATTGTTTTGCTCTATACTTCTTTGCGATTTGTATTTTTTTGCTTCAATATTAATCTTTTCAAACTCTTTTAATTCTGATACACACATATTGGCCGAAAACTTATTCACTCCAGACACAACAAAAGATATTACCAAATTATTGTTTTCATCTTGCATCTTATATACTTTATCAGCTACAAACCTACTCATACAGATATTTCCATTGCTCTTATTAATTCGCCATACTCATCAGTAGTTAATTCTGCAAAATTACTTTTTCCAAACTTTTTAGTTATCCACTCTCTTGCTTGCTCCATGGTTAAACCATTTGCAGTGGCTACTATCATAATATTTTCTTCCGTCGTTGGAGAAATTGACCTCTTTGTTTTTTCTCTACCATGCGTATTTGTTGAATCACTGTCTTTTACATCATCTATTGCCAACAATCCATTTAATGCATACTTTCTTGCGTATGAACTGGCTGCGCCTGTTATTTGCGAGCCATCCATACCCTTCTTTTCATCTTCTTCTCTTGCATATGCTGTACTAAATATTTTATCTCCGTTTTCTATATCTATAATTGAGGCAGTTGCTTTTACATAGTACCTTTCTCCTATGTTTTCTAGCGTATCACAAATATTTATAACTGCACTTTGCTCTAATAATAATGGTTTTACTGCTTCTAATATATCCTCACAACTTCTATACTTATATTTTCCAAAGGAATTATATTGCGCTTTACTACAAATTAATTTATTTTGTATTGCTAACAACTTCTCATATATACTCATTGCTATATCTCCTCATAATGTTTGTGCTTGAACAGATATGAATCAATGTCATCCCTGTAATCTTCTAATATCCTACCATCATTATCAAATTCATAAAGAACTTCACCAAGGCTTTCTCTTAATGCAACCTTTTGTTCTTTTGTACAATTCAAATTCTTAAAATACATATCGTAAACAACCGAACCCAACATAAACTTATATTCATCTGAATCCAAAATACACTCATGCGTATTTCTCCCTAAATCTGTATCGTAATATTTAAAAACCATATCCATAACAAACTCCTAATTACTACCATTACCACTAATAAATAGTTTGGTGTCTTTAATCATAATTTCAACTTCATGCTTATGTCTTAATACTTTTTGTACTTTTTCTTCGTATCTATTTCTGATCTTTGCTAGCTTTAAATCCATTGTCTTATTTAATTCTGTCATTTTGCTGTTATAAGCTTTTTGTTTACTTAATAAATTTTTATATTCTTTTGTCGCTAATTTCATATTTTTATATCTCCATTTGATTTTTTATTTTTTTTGTGCTATCATTTAATAGCAAATTTAATTCGTAAGTTTGTTATTGACTATTTCCAAGTTGCAGTCGGAAGTAGTCTTTTTTGTTTCTATCATTAAGTTTCTTAAGCAGCACCATACCCAATCAGTTACACTTCTATATCCTAGTGCTTTCAAATTATCACTTACAAGATACTTTCTTGCTTCGTTTGGTAATACAGTAGTCAGTTTATAACAACTTTTGCTTTCGCCTGAATTAGAGTCTTTTTTGTGGCTCTTTTTTTGCTTCTTATAAAAGACTTCGTTGTCTTTATAAATATCTTCTATGACACACTTCAATT
>CAYSUG010000002.1:0-105483 GCA_964434145.1 uncultured Christensenella sp.
TCCGCAAAAACCTACTTTGTCAATACCCTTTTGACAAAATTTTTTAACTTTTTTAGAAATTATTAAAAAAATGGCTAAATATAGCCATTTATTAGATAACAGTTTTATATATTTTGTAGCTTTCGACCATTTCTGTCTTCTTTGGAGCATACACCGATGAAGAGTCTACATAGAACCTAAGGCCGTTAGATGTATAGAATGAGACCATGTCGAATGTAGCAATGAATAGGAATGCTGCAGGTGCTGTTATAATTAGAGATACACCAAAGGTAAATAGTCCAAGCACACTAATAAGGAATATTGTCAGCACGACACCGATGCTAGCACCAAATATTCTAAAGAATCTCTTTCTAATACATTTGAATCCATTAACCAGTCCTGCCATGACACCTGCATTCTTCACCACCATATATGGCACCCAACCACTAAATAGTGTAACACGCAGAGAAGTAAGAATAACATAGACACTAGTAATAATGAATGGAGACAGAATCTTCAGTGCCAAGATCGAACTCCCCAGAAGAGCAAATGACCTAACAACAAGGAAATACGTCAGCATCTTCATAGGGAATATTGTAACAAGACACATCAACTGATATCTCACATTCTTCCAAAATCCACAGAACAAGCTAGCGGTAAATCCAAAATTGGAATTACTACCCATATAATGATGCAAGACATTACAAGTAGACATTAGATAGAAGTTATGCACAATAGACGGCAATATGACGAATATCAAAGCCATAATCAGAAAATATTGCCAAATATCCGCGATATTATTAACGACTAGATTCGAGACCTCTGTCGCAGCCGCTTCTATTGCAACCAAGAACGTTGTTGCATCGAATGTCTTGATAAATGTATTGAAGTCTTCTACCACATCAGCCAGAATCCCAGATATACCAATGCTATCAAATATGGACTGACAAGCAAAATATCCTATGCTGCCAAATAGTGCCACAACAAAAATAAAAAATAGCAGCAATTTCCAGACCAAGTTGAAATTAGAAAAAACCAACTTGAAGGAATTTTTGTACATCATCCCCATCCCCTCCTTGATACATCTATACTTAGTCTTAGTTTAAATATAATGACCCGAAATGTCAAACAAAAAATAGCGGAAAAGATTATAATTTCCCGCTATTTCTATCTAATGCAAAATTTTTAGTCTTTGCCCAAATCTTCGACATTCTGCTCTGTGCTATCCACAGAATCTACCTCTGTGTCAGACTTATCCTCTGACATAGTATCTATATCGTTTTTGTCCTTCACCACAATGCCTAGGACGACCAATATGCCACAGAACGACAATATTAGACTCTCTATAAGCGATGTATTGATGTCTATCCCTATTAACCTCTCTATGTCTTCTAGAAAGATTACTACTGCACTAGCCAGACCTACCCAAAAGGCATAATTACTGTATTTTTTCATCTACAACCTCCTGTTTGACTTTCTTCATATCTCTATGAGTTGTCGTATGGATAATATCCTTGATCTCTTGCACATCTTCTTTGATCTCTTCTACCGTAGATATAGCCGTGCCTAGTTTATCAATAGTCTCTTGATATTTCTTCTCCCTAGCCCTACTATCCCTTAATACATAGAATAACAGCACCAGAAATAGCACAGCCCACAGCCCGTTATTGATAGCCAGATCGAAGATCTCTTGCCACATATTATTTAGCGTATTTCTCTAATAATTTGGCGACATTGCTTTCGCCCAAGAGCTCAATCAGCTCGGCATTGTTATTCAACTGATATAGCGCGTCTTCTTTGGTCATGGCGTCCAAATACTCTGTGGCAATGTTATACTTTTGCGTCTCTTTGTATTTAGTTATCATATTTACGCCATATTTTCCCGCATAATCCATCAAATCTTTTTCTTTGTCCCAATTGGACTCTTTCAATTCTTTTAACATTTCTGCATATTTTTCATTATATTCATTTTCTTTTTCAGCAATCTGGTTGTTGTATTTCAACACCTCTTGCTGTTTTTCCTCTAACTCTTTAGTCTTCTCATTTATTTTGTCCTGCAATTTTACTGCATACTCTATGTCAAAGTCCCTTAACGCCTCGCTCTGCTGAGTCTTCAGCGAAGAGATAGAGGTATCTATGTCATTGATACTAGCTGTCAGGTTATCGTTCAGTTCGTTATATCTTGCCAATTCTGCCTTGTCAAACGCATCTAGCATATTGATAACAATACTACTTCTGCTAAGGCCCCTTCTTAAGGAATCTTGGCTAGCATCTTCCTTTGCCTCTTTGTAATAACTCTTTGTATTATCCATAGACTCATTATAGTTAGCCTTGACAACCTCTTTGTCATTTTCCAATTGTTTGATTTTGGCTTCCGTAGACTCATTGATATCATCTATGGATTGCTTCCTGTAATCATACAATTCGTTCTCTGCCTCTTTGGCAACTGCCTCATCGTCAATCTTGACATCCTGCATCCTCTCATACTTCACCTCTTCCATATCTATATTGGATTCTTGATCAAAAACTTTGTCATAGTCTGTCAGATCTTTGATAAGGTCATCTATCTTATTCTTTTTAGAGTTGGAACTAGCCAGCGACATTACTTTGTTGCTGGTCTCGTCATCGATTCTGTACTTATACACGCAGTACACCTCCCTTTTGTAGAAAAATATTCTGTTAGAAAATATTTGCGGACTATTTTATAAATATCATTTCTTGTTAGCATCATCCTATACCGTCAAATAACCATTATATATCAATATCTCGCCGTGACTAAGATATATAGCGTCAGAGCAAGGAATATGTGTGGATTCATCACTCAAAATCACATCATCATAGGTAGAGAATGTTAATGACTTTTTCTCCACACGACCACCTTTGGACAGATAGCAATAAGACACGTCTGATGTAGCAGACATAGACACATCATCGTAGTCTCCTAATAGATGAGAAGAGGTGATAACTGCATCACCAATAACAACTCCTAGTAGATATATCGCACCCGATCTGCCCGTTATCGCTATCAATTCTGGCAAAACAGAATCACTGCATTTCTGAATCGTGCGTAGTATTGGATTCTTGGTCGTCACCCATGGGACAACCGTTTCTATCCACTCTCCGTCTACCATGTTACAACTAATGAGCTGTCCGCCACTAGCAATACTATTTATGTAATATATCACTAATTGATTAGCATTGTTGGACAAAGCCGCAGTCTGAACCATAGCACCATGTATAGTAGTCGGAGTTGCATAGTTGTCGTCACTAGTGTAATATACCAGATAACCATTAGATGCAATGCCTAACACTAAATGAGTGCTGCCAACAAACAAATTAGTATCTATTATAGATTTTGCATCCAATAGTTTTACTGGAATAATACAACTATCAGCCACGACTCCTTGCTGCAGATCTGAGAAATTAGTATACTTCATAACAATACACTCGCCCAATCCACGATGCGTCACATATACATTGTCGCCAACCTCTGATATAGTCATAGCACAGCCATTGTCTATTACAGCGCCGGTTATTTCTACATTGATGTCATATAGCATTTCAGACTCAGAATCCATTGTTATATTTAGCGTAGCAGTATCGGCTATTGGCACATCAATATTTAACCCATTAGCATATCTACCCAGATATACAGCAACCCCATTCACTATAATACTTATTGCAATATTATCATAGTTGTTGTCATTATCATTATATATTTTGACATTTATATATCCACTATCGCCATTTATAATAGTTGTTTTGTTAATACTTGTAGTTGTTTGATATATCTTGTATTTGATAGTTTTGTTAGATTTCGCAGCATTACTAGTATAAGTGCCCCGATTTCTTTTCAAGTCCTCCATTGCATAATATGCACGCTTGCCGAAATTGTCTGTTACATCATATTTCATACTCTACCTACTATAATCTGTGGATTAGAAATATTTACTTCTGCGTCATTACTAACAAAGTCTATTGCCAGTTCCTTTGCCTTGATATTAGCATTGATTGTCGATATTTTCTTTCCGCCATTGATGCTATATCTTCTAGTCTGATTCTCTGTTCTAACAACGACATCTACATCACTATCACTACTCAGTGTAATAGATTTTAACAACTTATAATTCATAGAATAATCGAATGATGTCATAGGCGACTTCCACACCTTGGTAGTAGGCTCGCCAAATACCGATCCTATCTTACCAACCTCACCTACCTTGTACGAATCACCAGACTTTATACACACCACTAATTTGCTCTCTATCTTCGTATTCAGTGTCTGAACATTGATAATATCATAGCCACGCAAGATATTAATTTCGCCAGTCCTTATATCCACCTCTAGCAAGACATTGTTGTCGTACTCACCCTCTTCGCACCCAACAATATCATCGTCCATTATTAGCCTGCAGGCTAGATAATATCTGCCATTGAAATAACTTGCTTTTGCATTGTCATTATAATTTTTTTCAAACAAAGAATTTAGTTTTAGATCATATTTCTTAGTGGTTAATCCAGAGAAGTAATATATGCCGTCAGCAGCCAAGAACATAATCCTATCACCACAGACCTTGACCGTGTCTGTGTATATCTTGGTACTGGATGTAAACAGTGGAATGACTTGGAAATCAGTCTGGTCGGCATAAGCCACAATTCTATCTATTCCATATTCTCTGAAGACATACAACGAGTCATTGAAACTAATAACCTTGTTAGACATTCCTCTCTCGTCCATTAAGTTAATGAATCCACCCTCGGTCAGACTCTGTGACCAATTAGTAGGATCCAGATCGTCGCTGAAATATATGGTGCGTCTATCTCCGCCAGAGGTAGCATACATCCTCTCATAGTGCATACACATACTGGTGATAACAGGTGCATCCTCTATCTTCTTTACCTTAGACAATCCGTCCCAGATATACATCCCGTCCTCTTCTGTAGCAATGATGACACAGTCTTCTCCATTTAGGTTATAATTCGCCACCATGGGGATAGATTGTAGACTTAGTCCTAACTTGATTTTGTTATCTGGCTTGGTATATATAGTATAAGCATACACATCCTTGTCAGAGCCATACACTAGCAGTGTATCAAATGGCACATTGTAGTATGTATCGTAGCATACAAATGTATATGTCGCCAGCGCATCTACGCCATCCGGCATCACAATTTTCTTAATCTTAGTTCTGTCATCGAAGTCATAGCATAGCTCCAGATCCTTGACACCCAACCCCGTCTTCAATGCTCCATTCTGATAACAATAATTGTATGTAGTAGTCGCATATCTGACTGGCAACAATTTCTCGTCATAATCTGTATTGATTCCATTAGCAAATGATGCATAGTTGTACTTGCTATAGCTTACACTCTTAGACTTGATCTTGTTATCATAATACATCTATTGCCACCACCTTCTCTTCGGCATAGCCACTTCTCGTCTAGGACGCATAATACTGCGCATCGCGTTTTTAAATCTGTCTTCCCAAATACTGGCATCATCACCATTGCCGCGGATAAATAAATATTCGCTAACTACACCCATTGACACAACCCTCTCTGTCAGATCCACACAAAACTCATCTATCGTGTCATTGAATGTATACTCTCTTGGGAAATACGAGTATGTAATATCCACATCACCCTTAGCACACACAATCCCGCCAGCTATTATCTTGAAATGTAATTTCTGCCCATAAGAATCTGTAATTCTTAATATCTTATATAATTGCTCCTTAGCGAAACCCTGCAGCGGAATAATACCCGACACATTAATCACTCTCTTTGTCTTAGTCAGTGGGATATAATCTGTAGCGATAGAATTGCACACCAGATTAATGCAGTTAATTAATAGCTCCATATCATCATTCTCTACTTCTTCTATAGTTGTAGTAGACCTCAATATATCTTCTAGTTCTTTCAATTGCAACATAGTTACACTCTGTTTTATTATCTTATTTACTTCCATTATCCTCTCCGTCTATAGCCATTTAGTATTCATCGCTTGTCCCCAATCGTATCTTTTTGTGCTAGAATTCAGATTATCATACACGTCCTTTAGATTGGAGTCTATATATTCACTTCTTTTAGCTTCTCTATCATTATCTATACTTGCATTGTTTAGCTCTATATCTCTAATTAGGTTAGGATTATGCACTAGACTGGTAGTATACACATAGTCTATCAGCCTGCTATCAAGCGTAGCATATGGACAAGTCAAACAGTAGCTATCCTTTAACCCGCTCATATGCACTTCCCACTTGTTATTTCTCTTATTAAATACAATATAGTATCGCCCATCAATCTGCTGCAACCTACGCAATATCCCGAACATATCTCTACTGATTTTTGTCCTATACATAATCCTCTCCTATATTAAAGATATAGGCTACGATGTCTCGTAGCCTAATATTTTTTTTATTTATCCATTAAGCAACAGCGATGCCAGACAATTTTGCTTGGCCATTTGGCTTGTCACAGATAAGGTCAGCATATTTTACCAATGTAGCAGTATACACTGGATATCCTTGCTTTTGCTTAATAATTCTGCCATCCTCGCCTTCTAACCATTGCCAATCGCATAGTTGATGCAATGTGAATTCCTTAGTATTAAGTAGATACATCTCGTCATCTGCAATGAATCTGTCAGATACCACTGGAATACCTGCATAAGATATAGCCTTGTAGCCACCTGCTAGATCCATGATGTCTATGTTTCTTCTGAATGTGTTAAGGTATGCCTGATATGCTCTCTTCACAGCACTAGAACAAGTTATGAAGTCTACAGTACTACCAGCAAACTCTTCCATCTCGTCTATTGCAGTCTGGATAACAGTATCAGAAATCTCTCCTACGCTCTCCTTTGTATAAGGATTTAGCCAAGGATAATTAGCCTTAGTCAAACCATACAATGTCTCTGCACTAGCATCAAATAATTTGCCAAGACCAGTAATCTCGTTATTAAATGAGCCTTGTACAACCAAAGCCTGCGTAGCAGTTAACTCTGTAGCAATGCTGCTATCAAATGTGATAGTCTTAGCTACTCTGTCCACATACGCTACACGCTTAGCACCATTGGCACTCTTCTCGCCAGTAGTTGTGTCCACAAAGTCAATGTACATTCCCTCAATAACATTCTTCACACTGTCTACAGCAACCAACGCAGAACCTGCTGTATGAGATACAACTTTAGCTAACACTCCGCTGCCGTCGCCGTATAACATTCTGCCCATATTGAATGTACTAGCCTTGATCAAGCCCTCCATTTCTGCATTCAGTAGATTAACGAATGCACCGGCATTGTTCTGACTAGCTCTCATAGCCTTGTCAGATATTTCTATTGTTCCAAATAGATTCTTCAGTCCTGTCACGAACTTAACATACTTATTCTCTTGTGCTACTGGTAGCATATCTGTCTCGCCACCTGCACCTATTCCGCCATTAATTCCATATGGAGCCAATTTGATAATTTCCTTGCCCCATACATCTGCAGTAGACTGCTTAATCTTATTTAGCAGAGGATTAGCATTGATATTCAACTGGTCAGATACTACACCTAGATACACTGACTTCAACGCATCTTCTGCTGTCTGTAATGTAACCATTATTTTCACTCCTTTTCACTATTTGTGGAATAATCGCTCTACAATCTCCCTTGCTTCGCTCAGATTCCTTGGTTTGGTTGGAGATATTACACCTACACTATCACCCTTTGCCTTTATCATAATAGGCGGCGTCGTGTTGGCCTTGAGTTCTGTTAGATAATCTGATACAATTTTCGATCTAATCTTGTCATTGGAATATACATAATCCGCCAAGAATGTCTCATCTGCTATCAGATCACTCTCTTTTCTGTATCTATTAGCTACGACCTTGTTGTACGCCAAGTCTAGACAATTGGGCATACACGCCAGATTCTCATCTTGCATAATAGTCTTTGCTATATCTACGGCGAAATCTGATGCATACTTATTTTCTTCTAAGTATGCATCTATCTCGCTGCGCCAATTTTCAGTCTTGTACATCGGTACCCTAGGGGCATTATCGACAATATTTTTCTGCAGTTCGCTCAACATCTGACTCTTTTTTGTAAACTCTTTCTCCAACTCTTTGTAGCCATTGAACAAACTATCGGCGTCTTTGAATTTACCATACAAGGAGCCAGACTGCCTTACGTCATTACTACATTCCTCACTCGCCGCTGCGACATTAACCGTACAAGACTGGTCTGGTTGTTCCTTGATATCATTAATATCTTCCATATACCCTCCTAATTATTGGTTTTGTTCTCTGTGTTTTCTAACATGGCGGTTACCTCCATGTATTTCTTGTGCATATGTATATGCTCCAATAGTTTTTCTTCCAATTCTGGTTTCTCTCTCAGCTGTATCTTGAAATCATTGGATAATATGAAGCATCTGTGCTCCTTGATATGTGTGTCATGGTCATCTATCTCTCTTGGCTCAGCTATTACGCCATCTAGCATCAACTCTACATTCTCTTTTTCTGCAGAACAGCTCTGCAATGTCTTCTCGTCCATTGTGTTGTCCCAGATGTCGAAACCTAGCTCTGACAGAATCTTGTGCCTCATGCCGTTACTTAGCTTGCCGTCCTCGTCATGCAATAGCCCCGCGCTCAGTGCCTCCATTATAGAGCTACGCCTCTGCGCCAGCGATTGATTCAATTCGTAATCGGTCTCAAATACTACATCTTCCGTCGCCAGATTTGACCCTTTCCAATATAGCAACTCTACTGCACCGTTGTTACCAACCAATCTAGTTGTATGAGGGAATACGGCAAACTGCTTGTATAGCCTTAGTACCATTTTTGCAATCTCTAACACACACATCTTTAAGTTCTCTGCACTCGTCAGCATTCTTACCTCGTCTTGCTCTATTAGTAATTGCAACGCCGTTCCACTAAGGTTGCCAGATATACTCTTGGTTGTAATCAGATCACTAACACCAGATATCTCTATGAATTCGTTCAATAGCTGCTTCTCTTCGTATTGAAAATCTACTGGCACATCACCAGTATTCAATAGCCTTGGTGGTGTAGAACCATTTCTGTACACCAAGACCTTGCCCGGCATCATTCCATCCTCCTCTAAGTTGTCTATATCCACACTGCCGTCCTCAACTGCAAATACACCCATGGACAGCCTATTAAGGAACTCATGCTTTCTGTTCTTAATAGCATTGTACGACCTCTGAATTGGAATCAATCTGTCTATTATACTCACGCCCCAGAAAGAATTAGGCACTGTAGACGATGTCTGCTTAACAAACGGATACCCTCGCTTCCCTTCCGCATGATTGATATATGGCAGTTCACCCATATATAACAACCTATCTCCAGCCACAATGCTGACTCTGCCTTCTGGTAAATCTACAGACGGCATCTCGTATTTTTCTAATACTAATACATGGTTTTTCCGAATCTGCTTCGATACATTGGATGAATATACCGAGGATAAATTATTACTAGGCATAGCCTCTAAGGTATAGCAATCTATATCTTTGCCCTCTAGTACTACTCCCCAGATATTTTTTACAGCATCTACGTGCAATGCCCTAGCATGAATGATAGATGCACAGTCCTCGATGTTAGAATACGTATTGCTGTCTGGATATATCTCAAATGGACTGACTACACTAATCTCAATATCTCCCTCATGTATCTCACTGCCTAGGTCATCCTTACCCACGACTCTGCCCTTAGACTCGCTCCAGCCAATTTTGTAGAAACTAGTTCCGCATATCTCACTCCATGTTGTGCCTTCAGCAAGCAACTTCGATATATTCGTCTCGTAAGATATTGCATTTAGTATTTTTTTACTTACCTTTGCCGCAGATACATCATTGACATTGTCGCTAAATGGAATAACATTTAGCGTAGGCCTAACCTTACTTAACTTGCTTAATCTCAAGTCCAATATAGGCGCAATATGATTGTATACTTGACGTTCTTCCCACATATATTGTCTGTGGTTATCTACCACATCACCCTTGCCGTCTACAACACAATGTTGGTTGCCTATGTAGAAATTAATATTCATCTGCCATTTTGTATCATATGGTTTTCTTGATACTTGTCTGTCTCTGAAGTCCTCTAGCAGCATTGCTACATATTCTTTTTCAAACTCTTCTATACTTTCATTTTTCTTGGAATCAATCTTCTTTCTTCCCATTATACTACCTCACTTTCTTGTTTTTTTGTTTTGGTTGTCTGTGCCAAATCTTTGACACAATGGCTGCATATAGCTATCCCTCTACAGCCAGAGTCTGTCCCTTGATGATACATATGCGTTGCCGCATTCTTGCACCCTGGAATCTCACACTTTATTAGATACTTAGCCTTTGTCCCGAACATATATCTACTCCTTTTTTAATTTTTTAAACATTTCCATTAATTTCTGCTGTTCTCTTAATAATGCATCATCAGACAAGTTCTCATAGTCTCCACCACCTTTGTTCTCTCCTAGTGCCAATTCTATGGCGTCTAGGTCTGGTGGATATGCCTTGGTACTTACCTTTCTCTTCATTAGTACCAGATCCTTGTCCACCCTAGAATATTCTTCTACCACCTCGCTGACCTCGTAGCCCAATGCCTTTTTTAATAACGCATCTTGGATATTGCTGGATAACGGATTCTCTGTAATGCTTGTTTTTGTTATTTTCTTTGCCACATCTGCCCCTCGCCTTCGTTTCACATCTATAGTAAACACCCTAATTTGCCGTATTTCAAATTTTAGTGACAAAATTTTTGCAAAAAAATATTACAAGCACTAATTTGCCGTAATATTTCGTCGTAATCTACGTATTAACTTTTCCTTATTCTTCTGCACAGCTGTCTTTATTTCCGTCACTTTTGGCACATCGGGCCTACTCATTATATAGTATCTTAGTTCGTCTAGGCAGTGGTCATCCGTCTTGATAGGTACATCATTGTCCGACCAATAATATGATTTGAACTCCCTTATCATATTCTTGCAATTACGAAATATATACAGCCTAGTCTTACCCTCGCCATTCTTTAGATATTGCTTTACCTTACTAATGCCAGAGAATAGATCTTTGTTAACCTTGGGATTGACCAAGATGTCTTGCTCATAGAATAGCTCTGTCACACTCTTAACAGACGCTAGAGTCTTCTGATTGGCAGCACTATCTATCAGTGCCTCTATCTTGCCGCCATAGCCTGTCTTCCAACCCAACTTAGCACTAATCTCTTTTATCTTGTTAGCATGATGAACTATATCCCGCTCCGCCTCGTAATGTTCTGCAATAACATATACATTGCCATCATAATCTACCGCATACCAGTGACAGCTCAATGGGTTATTTAAGCCTGGGTCAATGCTAATATTATCATACCACTCCCTTGGCACATCGAATGGGTCTATCACATGGATATTCTCGTCGAACTCGCCATACACACGCCCACCAAAGCCCGCAAAATTGCCATACCGCCTAGAATCCAGCTCGTCATACGCCAGAGTCTTGGTCAGTTTATCTATCTCTTCCTTGTCCAGATATGGATTATCAGCCCACTCCATCTGCTGATACCATATATCTGGGTCATTCTGATTATTGAGATATATCTGCTCGTACACCCATGTCAACCCCTTTAACGGTGTCATCGTGCCATATAGTATACCTTTCTTGTCTATCACTCGCATCTTGCATTCTGTATATATATCTAGCGGAGGCTCTTCGTCAAACCATACGTAGTCTAGGCTAGTACCTTGGAATTTTTCTCTGCCCTGATCACAGCTCTTGAATCCAATCCTAGACAACCCACCATGAATATTTCGCACAATGATTGTATCTATCACACCATACTCGCACGCAGACTTCTTGCCAGACGCCATGATTATATCTTCTATCCAATCTTTGTTAAGATAATGTAGTATTTTTTTCTGGGCAACGTCACGCTGGACTTGGGTACTAAGGGACACTACCCATCCGTCCATGCTAGTGGTAACATTTCTATACGGATGATTACCACGAGCCAGCCACACTGTCTCTACCGCACCACACTCTGTCTTGCCACTTCGGTTCCCACCAAATACCCATCTGTTACTATGCATATCTCTATGGAACGCAAGTTGCTTGTGGTGTACGATATCACCAGTATTGTAATTCATTAGATTCTTGTTACCTAATCTAGAGAATATTTCTCTTTCTATTTTTCTCAAATTTATCGCTATCTCACTCTTTGTCACTTGCCTCTCCTTTTATTTTCCAAAATTAGCATTTTTTCGCTATATTTAGCTATTAAATCGCATATTTGAATAGTACTAAATAGTGTATTATTATTTAATAAATAGAGGATACTGTATGAGAAGAACTTATGCCAAAATAATCATTGCCATAGCCATGCTGCTACTTAGTCTATTCCCCCTACAATACGTATGTGCTACATCTGGATACGCTCGTATTACTAGACCAATGACATATCTGTATATACACGCCACTAGCGAAATAGAGAATAATGTCATATGCTATCTAGAAGAATCGTACTTCGTAGAGATAACACTAGACTACAACTCTGACTTCTATAAGGTAAATTATAACGGCATTAGCGGCTATGTGCAGAAAAATAGTGTCACTCCTATCATTGGCACACCTATCAATCCATATCCCACCCCTTCTATGACCACCATTGATACCAAATGCTATCTGCGCTCATCTCCCACCACTGCAGTAGACAATATCGTCACTGTCGTGCCAGAGAGCTGCACTGACCTACACTACATTGGCAAACTATTTGGCGAGGAAGCCATAGATTACCAAGGAAAATTATGGTACTATGTATCATATTTTGGCGTCAATGGCTACATCTATAGCCAGTATGTGTATACTATAGGCAATATTGCTATGAATAGCGAAGTCTTTGATGCAACCTCTGGCAATTTAGCAAAAAATCCCACACCGCTTAGTATTATGGAGTGTGGAATAATCATTGCTATATTATGTATCCCAGCCATCGCCATAGTGATATTGATGTATAGAACACCAAAGGCAGCGAAGGAGTCTAAGAAAGTAACTCGAAAGATACCAAAGCAGAAAAAGATAGACTATGATGAATTGCTCTAGACAGCCTTCAGTTCTTTCAATGCCTTGAAAATGCTGTTATTTGCTTCCTTCCTATCCTCTATTATTAACTCTTCGCCCGTCCTTGATGCCTGGAAGTTATATATATCCATTAACCACGATTCCTCTTTGTAATTGTCTAGTAGATATTTCTTAGTACATTTGCTAGCCAATGCCTTAGCTATGTCTTCTATGGCTCTTTTTTTTCTACGGAACACTGTCCTAAGGCTGACATCTAACGTCTCTGCACATTCTTCTAAATTAAGTCCGTCTATATAAAGCAGACTAACTATCTCCAATTCTTTATGCGGCAGAGTCGCCATACACTCCTCTATTATCACTTTCAGATTAGTTAGATTTGCCTTCTTGTCATTATATTCTATTAACCGCTCTATTTGCGCCATAGTGTTATAACCAGACTTTCGATTATAATACATAGAGTTTAGGCTGATCTGCCTCACCATATTGTCTATACGCTCCACAACCAACCCAAGTAGCCTATAACTGATTAATAATGTTTTACTCCAATTTTCCATTATCATCATCTCCTTAATTTTTTACGTTTTTTTTTAGTGCACATAATCAGTATAATTTGTTAATTACTATTTGTCAAAATTTTGTGACACTTTTGTACAATTTTATATTTTTTTGTACGAAAATGTTCAAAATTGTCGAAATTTGTAACTAGATTGTGTCTTGAGGCGAGGCTTGTTCGAATATTTATCGAACATTTGTTTTAATATACGCCATAAAAATATTTTTGACAAGTATTTCATAACAAATTTATGAAAAATTTTTGAAATTTTTTGTCGAGAAAGTTGTTCTTTTGAAAATATTTATTTTGTTATGATATATATTATTTGTTATAATGTAGAAATAAGGATGAAAATAGAGAATGAAAAAATTTTTTGGAAAATTTCTAATTTTAATATGTCTAATGATTTGTTGCTTTGCCTCACCTAATGTAGCCAAGGCAGATTATTCTTTTGATAACACATTGATATTCACAGACTATAACGACCAAGTCAGCTTCTATGCAGACCTTACAGGCATTAGTGAGTTTGCCATCAATGAGAAGTACATATCGTACGCTATAGATAATTATGTGTATATATTGAATAAGACAACTAAGCATACTTTTACTCTGCCAGACAATATATCTTTACCTAGCGTAGACAATCTGTATATGACCAAACATTATATATTTGTAGTCAGCGGGACAGACATATATTCTTATCATATGGAATCACGTGCCTTGTCTAAGATATATATTGACGCGACTAAGACCACAATACTTGGTGGATATATAGATTATTCTGTAGCAGAATTTACAGACAGTATAGTAATAGCAGCAATTACGGATTCAACTTTTTCTGCATATTTCTTTAATAGTGATACAATGAAATATACATCTAGCTACACTAACACTGCCCTAAATAATGAGATAACCAACACTGGATATTCGCTACTAAATGTAGCCTCAACCGCAACAACAGCATACATTATTAACAATTCTGCTGTTGCTGACGAGAACAGCCTATGGAAGGTAGATTATTCTAACAGCAACTTGTGCTCCAGAGCAATGTTCACCAAGCCTAATATAGAGACACTGGTGCCATATACATACACTGATGCAGCTATGGGCACGACTAGGGATTATCTGATAGCAATAGACACCAACAATGCTATCAATATCCACAGAACAGACATTACAGAATATGTGGGCAATGAAGAATATGCAGACGATGTCATTACTGGCAATACGACCGATTCTAGATTCGTTGTTAACGACCTGTCTACACCAGAAGATATCACTATATCCAATGGCATGGTGTGGGTGTCAGATAGCGGAACGAAATGTATACAGAGTTTTGATTTCGCTGTAGTATCAGGCAAGGCAACAATTACCGGCAATGAGATTGTACTAGCTGGCGAATGTGGTGAGGTAGGCAGATTCAATAGGAATTCTAATATAGAATATATGAACGGCACAATCGTCGTGTCTGACGCCAATAACAGAAGAGTACAGATAATCAACGATACTATTACTAGTTATGACAAGAATATCCTAGGAACTGATGTAGACCAGCTGGACAATCTAACACAGGCGTATCAAGTAGGTAATGTAATATACTTTATGTCATACACAAAACTAGGCAAGCAAAATATCTTCAGTTACGATATTACTACCGATGATCTAGATCTAAAGGCACATAATGCAACAAAGGTATTGGACTCTACCATTAGTGGAACTACCATATATATGGTAGCTAGCAACGGAATATTTATCCTTAATACTGCTAACGGCTTGATATCCCCTATCCTCAATGCAACATTTGCAGATGATAGTCATATAGCATATATAACCAATGACTGCATAGCAATTACAGAAGGCCAGAATGTGTCATTCTACTCTGTCAGTGGCACACATGCCACCAAGTCAAATAGTGTGACCATATCACGCAATATCACAGACATTGTATCCAGCGGCAGAACACTATATATCCTTGACAACGCAACCAAGAGCATATTCAGCTACACTATAGACACACAATACAATCTAGCGGACGAGAAGACTCTGCCATACACCAATATTGATGTAGACTACTATTCGATTACTATAGATGACAAGACTGGCATCATATATGTTTTTGATAATAAATCATGCCGTATTGACAGAATAATTAATCCTACATTCAATTTCGTACATAATAGTGGCATATATCAGGTCAACAACAAAAATGTCAGTATATATGCTAGACCATATTATCTTAATGGAATAGATACTCCTAATATCATAGACAAACTAGATGTCAATACTAGGATCACAGTGTATTCCAAGACCAGCATCAATTATGGCAATATAGAATATTACATTGTAGATCTAGGCAATAATACATATGGATACATTAATAGAGCTGATCTAACATATCTATCCGAAGTCATCAATTATGAGGTTATACACCCTAACGCTAGTATTCGTGCATTTGATGATAGAGAATATATCAATGTATATAGCGAGGCATCATTTGATAGCGAGATTATAGCTACCGCACCAGTTGACACTAGGATATATATCCAAGATTACGACTCGTCTAACGAATTCTCATTTGTTAGATTCTACGACAAGGATCAGAACTTGATCGAAGGATATATTGCAAATAATCTAGTCGATAGCGACGAGATATCCAGAGCACAAGTATTAGCGCTAATATTGGTAGGTTGTAGCATAGTCCTACTAATAGCGATACTAATAACTATTCATGTCATCAAAAAGCGTAGACTAAAGAAAATCGATGAAGAATAAAAAAATGCTGTTATATTTTTTAACAGCATTCTTTCTTTACATTACATCTCTAAGCTAGGCGGCTCTTTCTTAGAAAGTTTTTTTGCTAATCTGCTATCTGGATTAACCTCTGCAGCTGCTGTATAGAAAAAAAGCATAGAACATCATCTATGCTTTTGTAGGAAATCTGTCCGATATCTCATTCCTATCTCTCATATGGTCCACCTTTGCATTTGTTAGTGCTGTAGGTAAGAAGAATCCATTAATCTTGTGAAAAGCAATCAAACCCTCTACAGTCTCTTCTTGCGCCGCCTTAATAGTCTTGCCATTGAAGATATTGTTAGGAACCTCTACCTTCATGTTTCCATCGCTGGTTATCACCACCTTCACAAATCCCATATCATGCACTGGCAAATCTTCGTCATTAAGATATTTCCTCATAATATCTTTTGAGAATTGGCTAGTCAGATCTGTAATACCAGCCTTTTCCATTAACAGCTCTTGCACATCTTCTATGCTGACGGATTCATTGTCTGACATATATTCTGATATAGCAGAGCAATATACTGGCCTGTCCAGCCTATCTTTTACATCACTTAACGCTGCCAAATTATCATATATCATGGCAGTTATCTTGTCATGTCCCAGCCACTCTGGATATCTGCAATCTATAATTTTGCCATCTGGAATAACATATAGCGACGCGTGCGTACCCACTCTAGTCATCCTTGTCATCTCTCTTCTTGCATAATCATCAAACACTATTGGTTCCAAATTCTTCGCTATTTCTGACATCTTTTTTACCTCACTTTTATATAATGCTATTCTACCATATTTGTTAAATTATATCAATACTTATCCTAAAAAATAAGACATTTGATAAATAAATTTTGATATATCTGTTTTCTTACATCTCCTAATTTCTCATATTTCAATGTTTTTGTTAATACATATATTGCATGAGAGGTTCATAATGATCAAGGTTATAAAAGCAAAAAATATATTTATTGTATTAGGAATCATTCTAGTCAGTCTTGCACTTAGCCTAGGTATTGTGGCAGTGACAGAAATAAATAATTCTCCATATCTACCCTACACCATTGTACTAGATGCAGGACATGGCGGTAGGGATGCTGGCTGCAGTGGTGTCAATACGGGAGTGGCAGAATCAGATATCAATCTGGCAATAGTGAAGAAATTGCAGACTCTGCTAGAAGATTTTGGCTTCCGCGTAGTATTGACCAGAAGCGATAATAACGGGTTGTACGATGACAATGCAGACAACTACAAGGTCAGCGACATGTCCAGAAGGATTGAGATTATAGAGGCGACAAATGCAGACTTCGTGGTCAGCATTCACCAGAATTCTTATCCCAATTCCCACGCTATTGGTGCCCAAGCATTTTGGCAAGAAGATGATGAAAATAGCGAAAATCTAGCAAAAGCTATCCAAGAAATGCTAGTATCTCAGATTCCTAACGCCAGAACTGAGGCCAACTATGGCGACTATTATATCTTAAAAGAATCCCAGACTCACGCAGTGCTGGTAGAGTGTGGATATCTAACCAATCCAGACGAAGAAATGTTGCTGACCCAAGATTCTTACCAAGAGAAATTAGCCTACGCCATTACTTGCGGAATATTGAAATATTTCGATATCCCAGCGACCAGCAATATCGAATAACAAAGAATGATACTCATAATATACAAAAAAGTGCGAAAATTCGCACTTTTTTACCATGTTGAATAACTATTACTGTTTCTCTTGTTCTTGTTCTATCTCTGCCTTCCAATCTGTCCAGAATCTAAGTCTCTGCTCTTCGGTTATATCCCAACGCATTATGTGTGCACTTTTCCTTAACACATTCTTGCCGTCCTGCCATTGCGGCTCATTTGCATCCCCTATAGCACTCATCATCTTCCTTGCCAATTTTTCATCCGGAACAAGACATAGGACAGATAGCATATCCTCATATAAATTGCCATTCTCAGCCTTGAACGCATCATACTCTGCTGCGTCCAACTTTGCAACTTTGTCCAATATGCATAATCCCTCTTCATCTTCTGCTGTCATAAAATGTGTCACTCTGCCAGCAATATCTTTAATAGCACCATCCCAAGAATAGTTTATACCTTCAGTAATATTCATAATATCCTCTTCATGATCTAGTTCTTTTGCCAGTACTTTCTTCATATTCGCAATATTTCGTTTTGCCACAAGACTGAACCATTTTACTGAGTCTGCATAGTCTATAACTTGTTGCAACATTTCTACAGAATACTTTCGTGCATTTTGCTCTGCCTCGTCCAGAAAATATTTGCTATATTTGTATGCCTTGACATTCTTTTTGACTACCTCAACATAGCCATTATCTCCTTCGCTAACGATTCCTTGGTATATCCCCTTGCCTGCGATAACCTTTGCCATAAAATTATCAAAATCTGACATATCTAGCGCTGTATGCCTAGATGCCGCTCTATCATATTCGCCATCTTCATTAGTTAGGTCATTCAGGTGATATCCTTCGTGCCACAACGCGATTAGATTCTCTGGATAATTATCAATCTTGGTAAATAACGAGTCCTTGACACATATTCTGTTAGTCTCTGGGTAGCAATTTGCATTGACTTCACTATCTTCATCCATTTTGCCTATTACCAAGGTTGATTGTTTCTCATATCCTACTTTATCAAATAATAGTGATAGCACCTTCATAATATGCGGCTCTCTGATATGCTTATTTGTTGTAGGATGATACTTGATTATATCTTTCATCAATTTCTCTTCTCTACTCATCCCCAGCCTCTCTGTCTCTTGCATATCTTACATTGGATTCTATTCGCTGCTTCATGTTATTATCATTATCCCAGCCCATACAGTCTAATATCTTGTCCACTGTGCGTAGATTTCCCTCTCTTTGGCACTCTTTTGCAGTAGTTATTTCGTCTATTAGCTCCATTGCAAAATCATCATTTCTGGCAAACATTAGAAGGTGATACATATCATCAACCGGATTGCCATTCTTTTCTTCTAGCCTCTTGTACTTCCGTGCATCCATTTGACATATTTGATGCATTAGTGATGGTTGCCCATCGCTTTGCGTTGTGAAATATTCTCTTAATATCTTAGCACCTCTTAGATACATCAGATCTTCCTCAGTCATCGCTTGGATATCTTTTTCTCTAATTCTTTCTCTGTTTCTGGATTGCTCTAGATAATCAGCCAGACGCTGTGCATTTCTATTCATTACAATGTATACCCGACTATTTTTCGATATATTTTCACTATTATTCTCCCAATAGTCTACTATCTTGGTTAACATATCTATAGAGAACTGCCTAGCCGCCCTCTCTTGGCTAGTATCCAAGTTTTTAAGAAATAAATACCTAGACACACTTGGCTCTATCTTGCCCCAACGATATTTATCTATATCTAGCCCCTTGTACAACCCTTGCTTGGTCATAGCCTTTCGCATTACTTCCATTATGCCAGCCCGACACTTTTCACTGAACCTAGCAGCATCAGATATATATTTGCTGTCGCCAATAAGATTGAAATCCACTTGATGACAGCATTCATGAGCTATCTTAGATATATCATTACCGAAATTCTTTGGATCCAAGAACAGCTTCTCGTCCAATGTTATCCTATCTATTCCAGTACTATAGAATGATTTGTCCCCTTTTAGCACTATCTTTGTCTCTGTATCACACCCGCCTATATAATATTGTGACAAAGCAGCAACTTTTGCTATCATCATCTCCCTCACTGGCTCTACATTGGTAGGAAACATATATTTCAATATATCCTCTATTATACTGTTCTCATTACCGCTCATCAGATTTGCCATAGTTCGCCTCCTCACATATTCCTTAGTATATTATATCACATCTGATAACAAATTTCAATAGATATATTGTCCGAGGCGTATTGCCCTATATCGGGCGTCACCCAGCCTATCGGCTGGCTCCCTCGCTACGCCGCCTTCGGGGACTTCCGCTCCTCACGCCTAGGACACAAAAAAAGGTATCTTGCAAACTTGCAAAATACCTTTTGGTTTAGAGAAAATTTAGTTCTAATTACTACCATTTGAATACAGGATCTTTCAGTTTATAAACAGAACTATTAGACCACGTACCACATTTACACTTAATAGTATATTCTGGTTTACTACTATAATGTCCAGATTCTTTGTTTTCACCTGCGGTAATATAATCATAATAATTGCAATAACAACTATCGCTATGATGTGCACTACTGCAATTTAATTCCTTCTTATAGCAACTAGTCCCATGTTTATGACCTTCTTCCGAATTATTGCAATTTAATACATCTTTATAACAACTATCATTATGGGCATGACCAGTGCTTCCACATACTAAGGTAGTTGAATGCTTAGTAGCACCACTATCACCATCTGTTGTTCTTTCGTAATAATGGTATGAGCCCAAAACAGTAATTGTATATGTGTGCGAATTTCCGTCTAATGTTAAATCTATCGCCGCACCGACATCTACCACGACACCCGTATCATTTCCCTCGTATCCTTTCACCTTTACCTTGTTAGAATATGTTGTTGAGTTACTATTATTAACAGTAAATGTTATTCCACTTACCGCTCCAAAATTAACTGCATCATTATTAGCATTATTTTCTATATTATCTAGAGTTGGGGTACTAGCAGTACTAGATATTATATCTCTTACACTACTAAAGGTTATGCTGAATACACTTGCTGCACCACTAGTATCTGTGTTATTCTCTACAACCAATTTCACTCTAATCCTTGGATTATAGATGATATCAGTATGATTGTCATCCTTTCCAGTTATAGTATGTGTTGTACTGCTGCTATTATCTGTAATAGTCGTTCCACTCATAGCATTACTACTGATGTATCCTACTATACCGGCAGCAAAGCCGCTAGACGATGTAACATTACCACTATTGGATGCTGTAATGGATACACTACCACCACCATTCATTGTAGACAGTCCTACTATTCCACCAGCTTTTTCCGTGGCAGATATTGCACCGCTATTGGTCGTGGCAGATATTGCACCGCTATTGGTCGTGGCTGTAGTTGTGTTTGTATTAGTATCAGTATAAGAACAAATCTTATTAGCACCAAACGCACCAGCTATACCACCAGCATTCTTTGCTGAGATGGTACCTGTAGTAGTATTGGTACAACCTTCTATACCCATAGTATCCCAAGCATATACAATCTCTCCATCTTCATAAACTGAATTATTGAGCATAGAACCAACTATGCCACCAGCGTATGTGCTTCCAGTAATTGCACCACTATTGGTACATAGTCGTATTCCGCCAACAGTCACGTAACCAACGATTCCACCAGCGAACTCTGCTTGTTTTTCATTATCAGTTATTGAACTACCAGACACTTCCTTTGTTACATTGATATCTGCAGTATTTGTACAATTACTTATATATCTGCCATTCAATTGCCCAACTATTCCACCGGTATATGACGGTTTTGTTTCTTCCGAATCTGCTATTGAGTTTCCATTAGCATCTACTCTATGCAAGAAAATTGTCTTACTAACTATTTTACCAGATATGTTATCACACTTCTCTATAATAGCACATCTTGCTACACCTACTATACCACCAGCACCAGATGCTGCTTGTGCCAATGTCCCATCAAGAGAAGTAACATTATAACCATTAGTATGACCAACACCATTTATTATACTATTGTTCTCAAAGTTAGTAATGTATGCAATTATATAGTCTTTTTTCTCATCCTGATACCATGGGTCATTACCAGTACTAGTACCTACGTCTATTCTACCTACAACACCGCCAACACTTGCACCTTGCATAGTTACATTGCCAGCTAATTGCTGCCTGCCAGTCGTCGGATTACCTCTTGCATCAACATTAGTACCAATAATTTTCAGTAATACACCATCTTCACCAATTGTGTCTAAGCTAGTATTACTATAAGAATCATCGTTTTCGTTTATCAATCCATCTCCACTAGTATCGTCTTTTTCTATTCTGACAACACCGACCAATCCGCCAGCAGCACCAGCATAAGTTGAAGAAGATATTGTCAAGGCAGATGTATTAACATTGCGGTTGTTTTGTAAGATTGAAGTTCCATAGCTATTACCCTTCATAAACATAGCACCAACTATTCCGCCAGAATAGGTTCCAACAATACTAGTAGCAGAGTTGGTACATCCATTAATATCACCTATTATGAATCGTCCTACTATTCCACCTGCAATACCGCTAGTAGATTGGCCTATTATATTAGCAGTATTATCACAACCAATAATACCTACTGTATCCCATGCGTACAATCGTCCACTCGCATTATCATTGGCTAGTTTGTTACTAGCACCGCCTGCTATACCACCTATATAACGTTGACTATCCTTAGTAAGTTTAATTTCACCATTGTTAGTACATTCCTTTAGTCCACAAGGTATACCTAATAATGATTGACCAATTATTCCACCAATTGCACACGCTGTAGACGATTCTATGTTTGCATGATTAGTACAGTCGCTAACCAACCTACCATTCATAATACCAGCTATTCCACCAATATTAGAACCTAATGTCCCATTCATATTATAAGCACTTCCGCCAGTAATACTACTAGAGTGATTATCACAATTAGTAATATAGCCGAAGTTCATATTACCAGCTATGCCGCCAGCACAGCTAGCACCATAAATAGTATAATAGTTATCAAAGTTAGTAATATATGCGAATACATAGTTTTGTTGTAGCGTTGTATTTGGCTCGGTAGCATCTACCTTACCAACAACTCCACCTGCATATGTTGCAGAGATTGTATAAAATTCTGTTGCTGACTTCTTACCTATTACTTGCTTTGTAGTAGAATCTGTTGTATCTTTGTCTACTCCAATGAATTGGATTATACCATCTGTATTTTCTATATCAGAATTAGCAATTACAGTATTCGTATAATCTTTATCTATCACGCCTTCGCCTAGGATTCCTCCTGCAGCATTCTTTGCTGTGATATTAGCATTATTGACATTGCCAGAGAATACGGCAGTAGCACCACTACGCATAGCAATAGTACCCACTATTCCTCCGGCATTAGTTACGCTATTGACATTACCCAACGCAACACTATTAGTAGAATCGGTTATACTGACACTAGCATTTGCAGTTGTATCAATACATCCTACAAAGCCACCTAGGTTAGTTACATATATATAACCACTCGTATTGCTAGGTATAGCAATCTCTACATTAGCATTACTTGCATTACTAATAGTCACACTACCAGCCTTGCCTACATAACCACCTACATTAGTCGGAAGAGTGTTACTATTAATATCTTCAATATTAATTTTAACGTTATTTTCACCATTCTTGTTTAGTTTGTTTGTGTTGTCAATAATTAGACCTACGGCATAACCTACAAATCCACCCACATTAGTCTCTGCCGAGGCTGCTGTAGCCAGCATTGCTACCGCAGCACTTGCGCTACTAGCAGCATTTGCTATAGGTGTGCCATTGATAATGGTTCCAGATATTATTACACTAGTCAGTGTATAACCATCTGCCATATTTCCAGCCATACCACCTACATTGCCATTGCCATTGACTGTTCCATTAGTAATGTTAATGTTATTGATAGTATTGTCATCTGATGTATTTACTTGTACATCTTCACCTATTACACCAAACGCAATACCAGCATTGTTTGTGCCAGTGATTGTAATAGAATCTCCACTAGCAGTCCTTGTCGATGTGATTGTTAATGATCTGCTACCAGATGTACCAAAATTCATGCTTCCTCTCATGCTACCAGCCACAGCTCCAGCATTAGCACCAGAGATAGTCATTGTGTTATTGATCTCTCTGATTGCAGTAGCAGTTACTGTTCCGGTCACCTCACCGAACAAGCCACCTGCGTTGGTTGAATCGGATATATCTATTTTACCTAGTGTAGGAGTATCATTGATATTCAATGTTCCTACTACACTACCTACTACTCCGCCAGCAGATTCAGCGTTAGTTATTGTTATGGTCTCTACATCTGTCGTAGCAGAATCGTCCCCGATGTCAATCGTTTCGCTTAGATTCAATGTTCCATTTACTAGACCAGCTACACCACCAGCAGCATTACCGCCAGAGATTGTAGAATTAATTATTGCAATATTGGCCATATTCAATGCCTGATTAGCGGCAACAATACCAATTAGTCCACCAGCATTACCATCGGACTCATTAGCTATCTCAGCATCAGATACATTGATATTATCCAATGTTACATTTATTCCCGTTCCAACTAGGCTACCAGCCAAGCCACCAACATTGCCATTGCCCTTGACTACACCATTAGTAATAGTAATCTTATTGATAGTATTAGCAGTTGTTGAATTTACTTTAGCACTACCACTAATTGTTCCAAACGCCATACCAGCATTATTTGTACCAGTAATCACCATATCCGTTCCAGTGATTGTTAACGATTCGCTACCAGATGTACCAAAATTCATAGTTTCGCTCACGCTACCAGCCACCGCTCCAGCATTAGTACCAGAGATAATCATTGTGTTATCGATCTCTCTGATTGCAGTAGCAGTTACTGTTCCGGCCACACTACCAAACAAACCTCCTGCGTTGGTTGAACCAGATATTGTTATTGTTCCTAGTGTAGTATCGTCATCGATGTTCAATGTTCCTACTACACTACCTACTACTCCGCCGGATGATGTTTCCTTGTTAGAACCATTTATCTCGATGTCTTTTATAGTTGCGTTATTTATGGTAACACTTGTCCCAGTAGTAACACTTCCTAATATTCCGCCTAAGTTCGCAATATCTGTAGCAGATATATTAGTACTATCTACAGATATA
The DNA here is from genome assembly GCA_964434145.1 of uncultured Christensenella sp. Lineage (GTDB taxonomy): Bacteria > Bacillota > Clostridia > Christensenellales > UBA1242 > UBA11490. Next base: position 25,244 of record CAYSUG010000002.1, read on the forward strand.
TCAACCAATGTCGTATCGCCACTATTGCTACCAGCCAAGCCACCGACATTGCCATTACCATTTACTACACCATTAGTAATAACAATGTTATTGACAGTCTTGGCTGTTGTAGAATTTACTTGTACACCTTCACCTATTACACCAAACGCCATACCTGCATTATTTGTGCCAGTAATCTCCATATTCGTTCCAGTGATTGTTAATAATTCGCTACCAGATGTACCAAAATTCATACTTCCGCTCACATTACCAGCAACAACGCCTGCATTAGTACCAGAGATAGTCATTGGGTTAGATATTGCATTTATTCCGCTAGCGTCAACTTCTCCGCTAACTTCTCCAAACAAGCCACCTGCGTTGGTTGAATTAGATATTGTTATTGTTCCTAGTGTAGGATCGTCATCGATGTTCAATGTTCCTACTACACTACCTACAATACCGCCAGATGTCGCAGCAGTAGTTATTGCTATGGTCTCTACATCTGTTGTAGCAGAATTATCTTGACTGATATTTAGCGTTCCACTCAATGTCGTTGTACCAGTAACATAGCCCAACAATCCACCAACATGATTGTTATTAAAATTACCATTAATAGATGTATTAGACACTGTAATATTACTGATTGCTACATCTTGTGTTGTGCCGCTCGTAGCATCTGTATGACTACTAGTATGCCCTACAACGCCACCAACGTACGACTCGCTACCACTATTATTCGTAATGTTTACACCGCTTGCCACTACCGTAGCACTAGTTGTAGCACCAGACATACTACCAAACAATCCACCAGCATATACCTCGCCAGAAGTGGTTGTTACATTTATATTATTTACGCCAGTTGCAGTTCCTACTACACTAACAATATCATCAATCTCGCTACCAGCCTCGACCTTACCAGCGATACCACCAATATATGTAGTAGTATTATCACCAGTTGCAGCCATCGAGAATTTAGGTTCGCTTAATTTCTGGATAGTATTAGCTGCAGCCAATAACTCTTCGTTATCTTTGGTTATCACACTGACGACACCACCCATTACTATTGTTTTTATACCACTAGCAGTTATTGTATCAACACTTACTGTGTTAGACTGCAAGTTTGTTGTATTACCAGTTGTAGTAGTAGCAACTCCGAACAATCCACCAATATTTGCTGTATTCACATTTGCAATTGTGAATTCATTTAGAGAGATTTTAACTTTCTGAATAGCAGCACCACTGCCTACTACACCAGCAATTGCACCAACATACATTTCACCATGTTTATTAGTATTGCCTCTAATTGTGATTTTGATATCCGTTGCATTTATTGCCGTAGTAGTACCTATAGCTCCAGCTGCTGCATTTCCTGCAATCACGCCATATCTATATTGATTGCCGTCAACATACTCAGTTGCAGTATCAGTTACTACTACACCATTCAATGTCATGTTATTGATAGAAGATGATGCATTGCTCATATATCCTATCACACCAGCGACATTCTGTCCACCGTCGACTGTTATAGTATTCAATTTTCCGCCACTAATAGACACATCACCGCTGTCTCTACCTACAACACCACCAGTATTACCTGACGCTTTGTTGTATAGGTTGATCCTTGTAATATCACAGCCAGACATAGTTAATTTGCCTAGACTGTATGCCACAATACCACCCATATTACTTGCATTAGCAGTCAGTGAGATAGATGCAGCAACCTGTGTACCACCAGCTGGGGTTGCTGTAGCACCACTAATAACATCCACATTATCGAATTTGGTCTCGCCATTGTTATTTACCACACCCACCAGCAAGGATGCAGTATCGACTGTCAATGTGCTTGTACCTATAGCACCAATATTACCCATGTATTTTACTGTAAAGTTCTCTAGACTATTACCACCATTTAACACACCAAATAATCCATAATTAGATCCGTCCAATGTTACGATATTGGTTGTGCTAGGTATTGTAATATTATAGTTATTTCCTACCACATTTCCTTTGAATGGGAAGTTGGTAGAGCCAAATGGATTCAAGCTAGGTACACTTATCTCAAAATCATTTGCAATATACAAGTTGAAGTTATCTGAATTAGAATAATTAGCAGATACATCCTCAATTAATTGATGAGTATTGGTATATGTCCCGCCAGTTCTCATACTCTGTAGCTTCTGAGCAGTCAGATATTCTAATTCACTAGTAATCTTGTATGCACCAGACTGGTATGACAATTTATCCTCTGGGATTGCAAATAGGATGATATTATCACCACTCCATACTGAGGAATCAGATACATTACCTACATATGCTCCATTGTTCTTAGCATTTGTAGACACTATGCTTGCACCTTCACTAGGTGTATAAGCATTTGCACCACTATCGCTCTCGGCCTCTAGGATATAACCACCTGATATGATTCCTACGATGCCGTTGCCGTTAGTTATTGTGCCAGTATTCCTAACACCTTGTACTAAGATACTATCTGCAGCATAGCCTACAATACCACCTACATTACTTGCTGTAGTTACATCTATTGCAACTCCATTGATAACCAATTTAGTATAGTTATATTTGTATTCACCAGGAATAGTTGTATCTAGATTATATGCACCAACTACACCGCCAACATTGCTGCCATTTCCTATCTCGATTGCTTTAGCATTCTTCAGCCAGATGTTATATGTTGTATACCATGCCTTATTAGCATCGTCGACTTCTATAACAGCATCTACCAGACCATATATTCTTACATTGTTAGCATTACCGACCATGCCACCCACACTGTTACCATTGGTCAATATTATTGAACCATTGGTCAATGTCAAGATATAGTCGTATGCTTGAGTGCTCTGATTATCTGATGCCCTTCTTAGACTAGACTCACCCTTATCATATGTCGTAGTTTCTCCAGACACAACATCTGTTAATGTTGAATTATTAATAACAATATTTGATGAGATAACATTTGGAATATAATCTTCAAACACATCATTCAAAGCCTTATCGTACTGGGATGTAATCACTACATTATTAGCATCACCTACTAGTCCCGCTACATTGGATACATTGCTAGAAGTGCTAGCAATTTTAGTATTCTCAGACACTCTTGATAGGTAGATATTGCCGCTAGATGCCTTAGCACTACCAATCAATCCACCTACATTAGTAATAGCGTTATTAGCCGAAACACGTGTTCCACCATTATCGTACTCTTTGACTACATCAGCTTTGATTTGTACAACTATGTCGTTATTGGTTGTTGGATCTGAATCTACATATCCTACACTCATATTGTATAGCAATACATCCTTGGTTGACTCTATGCGACCTATTAGACCACCTATATTGGATGCAGTGTAGTTATCTGCAGTGCCACCCGTAATCTCATAGTTATATGTTATTTCTGTCTGTGCCGTTATGTTCTTCAATATTGGTTTATTAGAAGTAGCCAGATACAATCCACCTATTGCACCACCTATATTGCTGCCCGCGTCGGCATCAATTGTACCGTCTGCAGACAAGTTGTATAGATTGACATTATTTGTAGAAATATCCATCAATGCTACAGATGATAAAGTTACACCATTGTACTCTGCATAACCAGCTATTCCGCCTATATATCCACCATTTATATATTTATTAATATCAGTAGATACAACCGGATAACTGATATTAATATTGCTAGATATATTGGTCATAGACGTATTGTATGCATAGCCGATCAATCCACCTACATACTTGCTGCCGTCTATGGTCTCTATTACCGTACCTTCGCCAATATTCAAGTTGCTAATATTAGCATTATCTGCCAGACCAATTAGACCAGAGTACATATTCAGAATATTCTTCTTCTCCGCCCATTCTCTGTATACAAATTCTTCTCTCTCTGCATTAACAGACAGATAGTACGACATGAAGGATACAACCTTGATATTACTGAAACTAGAGATGTCATCTGCTATTCCATTGTCATTAAAGTCAGCAGCCTTAATCGTGCCCTTGAATGGACGATATGTTTGTCCTTTTACTACCCCAGTCTCATAGTTGGTTGTTATTCCAGTATGATTTACTGTATTGTTATTAACATCTTTCTTGGTTAATACATCATAATCCGCATGACCTATAGCTACCCATATTTTACCAGAGAAGCTAAGTGAACCATTGATGACAATTGTCTTACCGGCAAAGTCATAACCTACATTAGTCATTCTGGCTATCCATGCCAACTGAGAAGTTCTCTCTATATAGAAATTATTATTATCAGCATAATATTGTTTTTCTTGCTCTACAATCTCGCCGTCAAATATATCTGTAGTACTAATGCCAGATGTAACACTATCTGTATATGGCAATGTAGCAAAGTCTATCCAATACCCCGCTGAGAACATCAACACTGGATAATCTGCATTACTGCCATCTCTATGCCAGATACTACCCCACGCAAAGTTCTTGAAATCTTCTTCTGTATAGAATGTTTCATCTGCTAGATAGTTGTTTTTGCCAGTCGGATATGTTGTTCCGCTTATTGCGCCAAACACACTTTGTTCATTAGTATTCAAATCTATTGTGTCTTCGTCGCCGTCACACTCCAAATTATTACTATTCACATATACATACTTAAATACTTGATTATAATTAATAGAGCCGGCAGTCGTATATTCTCCTACTAGCGATGTATTGCCGCTAGAAGAATATGATTCTTCAATGATCGCATATCTGCCCTTTGACTCCAATTGACCTTGTGATGCATCATAGTTCAGATATCCTATTAGGGCTCCAGCTTTTCCATTTCCATATGTAGTAATATTTACCTCATCCTTACGAGATTCATTATCACCATTAGAGTTGTATGCATTGTCTATCAATACAGCCTCATTAGCATAGCCTAAGATTCCACCAGCATAATATCCATATACTTCACCTTGGTTATCTATAATAGATAGTTCTGCCAATGCTCCTTCAGCTCTACCCATAATACCGCCAGCGTAGTTCACTGCAGCAGTATTCTTGACACCTGTATAGCTATATACATATGCATTGTTTTCTGCCCTAATAATAGATATATTAGAGCCCGTTGAGCCATAGCCGACCATGCCACCAACGTTAGCACCTACTACTTGCAAGGTATTCTGCTTGCTGTCCGCAGGGTCGCATATCTTCATGATATCGCACTCTACACCTATCTGCTCTATTCGGAATTTTCTTTCAACTCCACCATTTTTAACAATATCGCCGCTAACGTCATTGATAGTCTGACCTTTGCTATCCTCTATGGCTATCATATTAACACCTGCCGCTGTATTAACAATCTGGTAATAATCATCAGAGTTATCTGCAGCAGTGCCATTATCGTGCTTCTTCACATAGAATGCTTTCGTTGTAACTGTATTAGCAGCAGTTCCGCCTATCTCGCTCATCTTGTATGCTACGCCATCAGAGAAAATAGCATATTGTGATAGATCTGGATTATTATTATAGAACTCATCTGCCTTAAAGCTGACTACATCATAGTCGTTCTTCCTTGTTACTACAAAGTCGATATTGTATGTAATAGGATCTATTGCATCACCACTAGATACAACTGCACCTATTAGTGATCCGGCAGAGCCACCTACTGGATTACCAGCAGTGATAGTATTAGTAGCTATAACTAGACCTTTGTTAATAGATACATTGAACATATTGGTATCTGTCGCACCACTAGATGCTGTGACATAACCGAATAGTCCCGCAACATCTGAGTTAATAACATTGATATTGGATATAGTATATATTATCTTCATACTACCACTATTCTGATTGTATCCGCCACCATTGAATGTTCCCTTGAACGGATGTACTTTAGTTCCTATTGGTGTCCACATTTTGCCAGCTAGATCGATATCATCTCCTATTACTATAGATACTCCATCGAAGTCGTACTGACCAGTATTAACCATATACGCTACCCATGCCAGCTCATTTGCAGTCTTGATAGTAATAGTAGTAATCTTGCCTTCTGCTACCAATAATTGTCCAGCTGGGATTATATCCTCATTAATGCTTGCTAATCCTACAATCTGATTAGCACCACCGGCATCAAGCTCATATTTGTATTCATATTCTGGGTCACCATCACTAACAGTAGGTATGTTATACACCCAGACATAATCGCCATACATACTCTTGTTTTGATCATACACATCACTATCTGTATATGGGATATCTCTATTGTATAGAGTTGATGTATCTACACCACTATAGTTGTATAGATAATCATATAAGTCTATATCTCTATAATACCACTTGCCTTTACTTACTTTTAGCTCTAACCTTAGCATTGGAGCACCATTATTACGCTCTTTAGCATCTTCACCACTTAGACCATCTACTACGAACATAGTCCATACGTTGTCAAAGTCTAGAGTAAATGTATTGTCTGTGCTAACAATGAAATTAGATATATCTGTAGCGTATGCAGTAGTAGAACTATACGCTATACTAGAGAACACCTTAGCCTCGCCATTGCTATCTACAAACGCAATGTTTTGCGACTCATCGTCAGTTGTAGTACTATTATCTTTTTGTCTTAAATATGTATCATATATACCTTTATCCTCTATGGAGGAAGATTCTGTTATAGTACCGCTACTATATACAATCTTAGACAATGACACATTCTGTATCGTACTAGGCAATGAATCTACACTGATTATACTATTAGATATTAGACCAGTGTTAGTGTACGATATAGTACCCGATTCATTCTTGTTGTATACTATATAATTATTGTTTACACCAGTCTCACTAGCAATATATGCGTGTATGACGCCTTCGTTAGTGCCAGCTACAGTGATATTATTGCCTTTGTCATATGTCGATACAATGATACCCTCATTTGTCGTAGCTATAGTTATAGGATCTGTAGCAGAATGAACCCCTACAACAATCGAACCCTTATCTACGCTATTAAACAGCGTTCCGCTACTACCAATAGTTGCCTTGTTGAAATAGAATATATTTGATTTCGCTTCGATTCCATTTGGTGTAGTACTAGCTACTATATAGGAAAGCCCTGTAGTATCTGGCTCTGGTGTAGGCTCTGCACCAGATGCTATCGCAGCAGCTGCAGCACTGCTATACACCATAGGTTTTTGTCTACTGCCGTCTGCTTGGATTTCGTCTTCCCAAGCAAGTAATGGATAACTATATGCATTGGTTTGTGTCCAGATAAATTCAGTCAGATACAGCGATGCAAATGTAGGTGTATTACCACTAGCATCCTCTACGCCAAACAACATCTCGTCGCTACCCATAGCCATGCCATAATAGTTACTATAAGGCATCAATTCTGCATTGTAGTATGCACCACCAAATGCACTAGTTGTATATCTAGGATAACTCTTTGTCTCAGTCCCGTCCATATATGTACCAAACGTACTTTGACCCAAAATACCACCAATAGTATTATTCTCGTCGTATATCTTGATATAGTCATAGTTCGTTATTGCAGGAACATTACTAATGCTATATACTCTGTCTATCACAAACAATGTCATATCATTAGAATGGTTGTCCAGCTGTCCAATAATGCCGCCAATGAATGATGCGTTAGAATTTACATTATCATTACTATCTATAGTACTTGCATTTTCTGGGTTGTTATTAGCTAGGTCATAGTCTATGAATACAGCACTATAAGAGTCTGTAATGCCAACCTCAGGAGGTGTCACTGCAGCTGCTGCAACTACGCCACTATTAGTAATTTCTCCCACAGATACATAACCAACCAATCCGCCTACATTGTTGCCAACAGTGTTGATTTCATTTTCTTTTTTATCTGTTGTTGCAGCATCATCTAGTCTTGTATATATAGCTATTGTCATATTACTAAATGACTCTGTCATAGCAAAGTTATCACCCTTGCCCACGACTCCGCCAAAATATGATTTAGTAATATTCAAAGTCTCACTTTCGGCCTTGATTGAGCCAGTTGTAGCAATTTGATGCAGATTTACCTCTGTAACCAGTCCAGCAAAACCAGATATATAGCTACCTTGTAGCGTGCTACCATTACCACCAGCCAGATTGATATTGGCATCAGCCACAATTGTATTAAGATTTAGTTTTTCACCCTCTACTCCATTAACCTTGCCGCCAAATCCACCTACATAAATATCACTAGCTGTGCTACCCGCTGCCACATTGACATTGATAGTTGCATTGATGCTGTTGTCTCCACCAATAGTAGTATCAGCTTCTGTATTAACTTCGTTATCTTCTAATTGTCCTACATAGCCACCTACATACACACCAGAGCTACCATCATTAAGAGTTGTTGTGATCTCTACCTCTGATGTGCAATTATCTACATTGCCGCCTTTGTTCAAGTATCCGAATACACCGCCGGTGTATAGGTTCTTTGCAGCACCAGTAATATTGGTTGCTATCTTACCAGATACGCTAATACCAGATACGCCATATACACCAGTGTCATCCATAGTTGCACCAATTGTTCCAATAGCTCCACCTATGTATGCTATATCTCCACTTTTAGCTTCTTTGGCCTGATGGAATGTAATATCTGCATTGACAGAGATAATATCTATGATATTCTCTTCCTTAGTCGTTGCATAACCTATTGTACCAGCTGCACCACCTATAGCAATATTGCTATTAGAAGAATAATATGTTCCACTTGGTCTTGTCAATACATATTTATTATCACTAACACCTTTGTATTCATATAGTCCGTTATACACATTAATCGTTGTATTAACAGATGTTGGCTCTGTACCAGGCTCTGCAGCAGCAACATCGTCATTAATCATTCTAATCTCAGACTTGCCGACCAAACCACCGACATATATTTTGTGCTCAATTGTATTGCCGTTAACCTCACCAGCAAGGTATACATTAATACCTGGTTGCTTCTCTATAGCGAAAGAGCTGCCGTTAGCCAGTGTCACTTCGTAATTATAATCACCATCATTATTACTAACCATAACACCGCAATTAGACATAACTACATTCTTGCCATATGCATAGCCAAACAATCCACCAACATTTACAGCTTTTTCTCCAGTCTGATCTAGGACTAGCGATGTATTTATTTCTGTATTTTTGATTGTAACATCTTTGATGCTAGTGCCAGTATACTCATTCTTGATATATCCACCTACGCCACCTACATATATCTCATCTGTACTCATCTTTGTCACATTGATAGACATATTATCAGTAGCATATTCCACACCACCGTTATCTGTATCATTATATACCAGCTGCACATTATTGCCATATCCAAATAGTCCACCTACATATGCAGCATCTGTTACTTGGAATATACCTCTATGAGTATCTACGCCACCTTCTTGATATCTTCCCACGACAGACACATCTTGGACAACTACACGCGCATTAGTTTTTTGTCTACCAAACAATATTCCTGCAGCAGCATTTTCCTTTCTAAGAGTAATATTAACATAATCTACAGCTATTTTGAATCCTCTGAATGCAGCTCCGTCTACATATCCAAATAGTCCAAAAGTAGAATCATATGTTCCTTCTGTATTTAATCCATATATGGTATAATTTGCATAATAGTTGCCACCAGATTCATACAACCTATTACTCTTCAATATTCCAGTGAATGGATTATTTGTTTTGTTATTCAATGGTAACTTAGAATTATTCACTTGTATATCTTGCATTAAGATATATGTTGCATCTGGATATTTCTCTGTATTGTCTAATAGGTCTTGGAATTCATACACATATATAACCTTCTTATATGTCATGAATCTACGTGTAGGGAAGACGTACTTTGCCTTGTCCACACGCTCTCCGCCATTGCCAGCATCGGTGCTACTCATTTCTACACCATACCACACATCGTTACGCCAAGTCTCATATACATTAGGCACTACGTTATTACTCTCAGGCATAGCCTTATCACCAGATTGCTTGACAGTGCTATCCTTGTAATATGCAAAATTCATTTTTGCCGTTTCATTAAGGATATATTTTCCTTCAACGAATTCTTTAATAGTCCTTAGGGATCCATATTTCTGTATACGGCTGAATCTGTATATCTCAGCACCAGCGGTAGCATTAATTCTGACATCTCCAGAATATCCTTGGTATATCTCGTTATTAATATAGCTGACAGTATTGATCACCTCATGAGAGAATGTTGCTATTGTATAAGTCGTAGTAACTACAGACGATTTATACTTTATCTCAAACGCCGTATTAGTAATGTTGTAATAATATCTATTTTCCTCAGCAGAACTAGCGTCTGTTGGATACTCATCTATTGTGCCAAATATCTGTCTCAATATCTTTATTATCTCATCAGTAGAATATATATCGCTGTCTTGAAGCCTATTTGTGATTGTTCCACTATTGAAGACAATATTGCCACCAATATTCTTATTACTCTCTGTCTTAGTAGCTAGATAATATGTACCCGCTGCAATATACTTGTTACCTTTTAAGCCAGACAGATAGTTACTCTTAGCATTACCCACCTCAGATATAAATTCTGTCTCACTATCCTTGCCACTTAGGTCATTGTACTTATATGCTTGCATCAAGTATATATTTTCCTCAACAACTCTCTCTTCTACCGCCCCAGAGCTAATCCAGCCGTCCGAATTGCTAACAGCGAATCCTATAAAAGAGCCGATGTATGCTCTAGGAGCCACAGCCCCACCATAATTCGCTCTATTAGCATTCTTGTGTGCTTGCTTCCATAAGTTCATAGAGTTAAGGCTAGATATATCTAGCGTGTCGCCCATATCACTTGCTACACTCTGTACCTCGCCAGTATTGGCATTAGCCTCATAGAATACATCTATATACTGCATCTGGTTATAAATATGATATATCTGATTAGCATTGGCCTGATCTTTGTTATATGCATTCTCTAACATCTTCTCTTTATTGCCAGCAGCATCATATTCTATATCTACTATCTTGGTCTGAATACCTATAGTTCCACCATACGCTCTGTATGCGAATACACTAGCAGTAGTATATACGTCATCCAAGCTTGCACCTATAGATATGCCTATTATACCACCAGCATACTTCGAGTTAATATTAGCCACATCTACCCTGTTGTATGCATTATTAATTACAGCACCATGAGACAATCCCACCAGTCCGCCTATGTAGTGTGCGTTTCCACCATAATAGTCTGTTACCTCACTAACACTAGTCGTACCACCAGTAAAATAGTTGTAGTAGTTGTTTGCTGTAGTGCTAGCCTTCGATACATTGCTGTATAGAACACTGTCTAACGCTGATTGGTTAGCGTGCTGAACATATGACTTATCTATAGTTCCTAACATATGTCCGACCATTCCTCCAGCTATCGCCACACTATCCAACTGCATTCCACTAGTCACTATAACATCGCTATTAGTTATAGTAACATTGCAACCAGCAAAGCCAAATAGTCCTCCTACAACCTCGCCAGTAATAACATTAGCACCTACGAATTTCGCTCCAGTCACTGCAGCTACTGGCTCTAAATCGTCATCGCCTATATCGCCTCCTACAGCATCTACATTGATAATACCAGCGATACTACCAGCATAGGCTATCTTGCTATAATTATCACTGCCAGGAATGTATAGATTGAATTGATGTGCAGTACTAGGATTTTCCTCGCTGTCACTACTTATATTATCCTTGGTTAATAAAGTAAATTTCTCACCAACTATTCCGTACACCTCTGTACCTATAGTCGTGTTCACCCTCGATGCATTAGAATTGGTTGCATCAAATAGGTTCGTTCCTATGCCACTGACAGAATGTAGATAGTTGGCAGTAACATTAATATTGCTAGTCACGTTGGCAATAATTGTGTCTCCGCCTATAAATCCAGCCAATCCTCCTACCACATTAGCACCAGAGATTACAGAAGAATTGCTAGCTCTATTAATAGTTACATTGTATATTCTTGCATAATCAATACTTCCAGCCAGTCCGCCAACCCTTTGTATTGCATTAGCTCTGATATACTCTATATTTAGGGTCAAATTCCTAATTGTTGCATAGTATATTTCGCCATCCTCATCATGTTTACCTAATGATTGAAATAGTCCAATACTTTCTATAGCGTTGCCAGAATTATCTGTTGCTGCAGATAATTTAATATTGGACATACTCATACCATTGCCGTCCATGTCGCCATAGAATGTAACATCATATGTCTTGACAGCTTTATCTAATTCTCCAAATGTTATATCTCTAGTCAATCTTATGGACTTGTCTAACTGTGTCAAATTAGTATAATTTTCCTTATCAGTCAACTGCTTGCCATAGATATTGAAGTCATCTTCACTGTCTACTAGATATGGGTTCAATACGCTGTTACCATATATAATATCTACTCCTCCTCCATTGTATAGAATATTGGAATAACTATATGCCGACTCTGCATCATCAGCTACTTGGTTGACAATGTTAATCTGTTCTATCATTAGAGATGTCATTGTTCCAATCTGGCTACTCATAGCTGCCCAGTCTGCTGTATTCTTTAGATAACTATTAACTTTTGATTTGATAGCGTCTTGAATAGCACCAACCTCTGTCGCTGCTGCAATAGTAGCATATTCATCTTCGGAGAATGTTGGCTTGAATTCAGCATTCTTGAAGTCTGCACCAGCATCCCTTAGCTTCTGCAACTTGCCATACAATACATTCTCATGCCCATTGATACTCTCTTTGTTAGCAAAGTTATCATACGCCGTACTCAAATATACATATGCATATATCGTTTTTATCTGATTGGTTGTATAATTGTCAGTTATGTTCGTTCCAGCACTCTGAATGAAGTCATTACTGTATGTAACTATATCACCTGCCATTGCTATAGCCATTTCGTCACGCAACGTTTCTAATATATCGTCAATACTATCATCCTTTGCCAATGGGTCGATGAAGTTGCCATATCTTAAGCTCATAGTTCTAAGATTAGCCGCGACCAATTGTGGAGTGCCTACATTGTATACACCTTCCTTGAAATACTTCGCAACAGTCTGTCCCTCTGTGCTAGTTGTGTCAGTATATTGCGTAGTTGGAATCCACCATATAGCGCCAGTCACCTTCTCACTATTCATTGACTTGTCTTCATTGAATGTGAATGTGTTGAATGTAGCATAGTCGCCAAAATCATACACTCCCTTCGCCAGTCCGTCTACGATAGTAGTAGCGTAGCTGTCTGTATAACTGGTCTTGATGTATCTATATATGGTATTTCCATCCGAGTCTACACCACTAGGACTCTTGGTGTACATATCTTTCTCTGTCTGAGTCGTTAGAGCATCATAGCCATGCTGATCCAAGATAATGTTATTACTAGATATGATAGTAGAATTAGTCTCTTCTAGAGTAATATAGTCCTCCATGCTGACACTCAAGTAATAGATATTGCTCAGTGTTCCCGCATTGACTGATACACCATTGATATTCCTTGCTGCAAATGGAGAGTGCTGTATATCCCCAGCAATAACTGAAGACAATGAGTATGTCGAATCTATTACACCGCTAGTTTGATTATAATACACGAATCCAGATGTCGATGCACCTACTACTACTATGTTAGAATAACTGTTGTTAATATTTCCATTGTTATTGTACACGAATCCAGCAGATTGCTTGTTAGAATATATAGCATTACCGTAATTCCTTAGCTTGAATATGGCATTAGGCTTGTCAGCATATCCATAGTAATATCCAATGTAGTTGACTAGCTCTTCATCACCAATTCCGTTATTCTCTTGGATAGACTGGATAGTTACTGCAGTAGCAGTATCAGCCACTACATAATCAATTAACTCTCTCTCATAGTTGGTATTAGCACCCTCTACGTAAGAGAATGCAATTGTGCCAGTATTATTAACTACGAATCCAGCAGTTCCACTCAATGCAGCTTCATTACCCTTGTAATTAATAACATTGCCATTCTTGAAATATGACGAGCTAATCTTGCCAGAATTGTCGCATACAAATCCACCCACATAGAATGGTGCATTGATAGTAATCCCCTCTACTGCACTATTGGTGATATGTCCGTTGTTTACTGCAACTAGACCACCCACCTTGATCTCTGTCGCACTAGTGTTGTTTAATGTAGACTGCACACGAATCTGAGTTAGTGTTCTATCGTCGTAATTAGGATAGTCTGTGATATATTGTTCTACTCTGTAGTAATAATATTTCTGCAATCTGATAGCAAAGTCTTCCCTACTCAACTCGTCTTCTGCAAGCAATCTACTGTCTCTCTCGTATCTATAAGTGTCTGCGTTATTAATAACTATAGCATTGGTAATAATTCCGTTATTCACACCAGCTACTACACCAAAATTAAATTCGGTAGCATTTTGGATATCAACTGTTATATCAGAATTAACACTACTTTCTACAGTATCTACATCCATATTCTGAGTAGTCTGCAGCGGGTTAGCCGGCAATTCTATAATAATATTTTTCAGTATTGTCTCAGCATCGACTGTGCCAAATAGTCCAGCCGTAGTCGTCGCCGAGTCTAGGGCAGCAAAGCTATTGATTCTGATAACATAGCCATTGCCGTCTAGGCTAGTAATGGCAGTATTGATAGGCGTCCAATTCTCTACCTCTATGTCTTCCATTAAGATATATGACACACCCTCAACCATGTCTTCTAACTGGTCTGCTGTGTATATAGGAGTAGGATTTTCCTCATTAGACAGCCTCTGCATATTGAACGAGAACTCTGTAGAATATGTATATCTAAATGCGGAACTATCACCCATATAATTACCGTTGTCATCCTGCTCAGCTGCGACAGAATACACATTGACACCACTGACAGACTTGCCGCCTGCAGACTCTCCGTGAACATCTGTAGCAGAATATTCTATAACCGCTTGCGCCAGAATTGTGTCGGATGTATCCAGAATGTTATTTCTGAACTTCAGCACGCCAAAATTCTTAGTTATATAATTAGCTCCAGACTCTGGCATATATGTCACACTATATACAGAATCTGTTATTACAAAGCTATAGTACGACTTCACAGATAGGTTAGAATATTGCCCGTTGGACTCTCTTACAAACCATGTCTTAGTCGAATGAGTAGCAGTCTCTCCAGTCTCACCCAATCCCGCAGAAGTAATTCTGGCAGATAACAACTCTATTTGAGATTGTATGAACTCTATGTCATTGGCAGTAACATTGTTCCTATAATAATTCTTTCCGTCATAATATGTAGCGTTTACATTAACCTTCAATTCATATGCCTGATTGAACATTCCATTGAATGTACCATTGGCAACACCCACAACCCCAATACTGTCTACGACATACAGCGCTAGCTGCATCTTAATAACACTAGTAGCCCTATATACTTTGTTATTAATCATCTTCTTTACAGTAATAGATAGAGTTACTGTGCTGCCCACCAAATCTTCGTCATACACTATAGGCAGACTCAATCTATGCATACCAGATGACGATGTCTTAAGCAAAACTTTACTAATCAACTGATCCATAATACCAGTGTTAGTAAATTTATCGCTACCATTTAAATACACCAATCTATTCAATACCGCATGGGTAGCACTATTAGTGTTACCAAGCTGCACCTCTATACTATCCCACACATCATTAGTCTCTATATCAATAGCAACATCCGTTCCTATAGCAATAGGTGAATTACTGCTGCCATTAATAGATAGCGATACAGTAGGAGGAATGATAGGATATAACACGAAACTATCTGTCCTCTCATCTAATAGCACGCCATCACTGTAGTATTTAATAGTAATTAGGTACGTAGATGTCTCATTTACTAAAGTGCCTATATATGTCTTGACATAATATATTCCAGCAAAATCATATGTCTTGTCTCCTGCAGACTCATATACATTGGTAACATTATCAAGAGTTATTTTGCCGGGTTCTTTTACAGCACCAGAATAACTAGAATAGAATGCCCTAGATACATATTTATCCGCCAGTCCCTCGTCACTATTCAGTATCGTCTCTTCCACCAACTGTTCAAACTCTACATATACACCATTGACAGACGAGCTAGTAATCTCTACCTTGTCTACATTAGAATATCCAGGGAATATACCTACTTGTAACATTCCACTATAACCTACTACAATCGTGTTACTTGGTAGATCTTGATTTACTTCATATCCTTGAGTAGGAGTACCGCCTATAACATCGTATGTCTTCATCGTAACGCTGTTAAAATGCCTTACCTCTGTAGACTCTAATACCTGAGGAATCATAGTATAGTTCATCTCTAGATATCCGATGCTCTCTACGGCTACCTCTTTGTCCTCTATCATGTTGGACAAGAATGTTATCGTATAATTTTCTTCACTAACACAATCATACCTGTCATCCAATAACACTTCTATCTGGAAGTTATATGTCACATATCCTTCGTTAGACCTATCAATAGAAATTAACCTTAATTGATATTTGTCGAACACTGCATAGAAATTGTCTATATCCTTAGACACCTCGTATAGATATATATCATTGAATAACACATTCCTAGAACCTTTTAGATAGAATGCAAAGCCGCTGCCTCCTAATTTGCTATCAATCTTTGTTAACCTATTACCACATCCCAAAACCTCCATTTGCTTGTTGCCACTGGAGATATAGAAATATAGACTACTATCTTCATCATCTGTAGTTAGGGTTACACTGAATATACTTGCTTCTTTTGGAGTACCCTCTGCAGTTGTATCCAGAGATGTCAATCCGCTAGTCCCCTTGACAATGTCCAGCTCTATGCTATCACCCAAGCCTTTTTTGAAATCTGCAGCGTCCACCTTCTTGAATTTTCCTTCGGCTACACGGCTATAGAATTTCTGCAATACAACTTTGTCAGTCATAGCACCGCTAGACGTAGAGTATATATATGGCACCGCGAATAACTTAATTCCTTCCACCTCTAATAATGCGGAGATATAGCAGGAGTCTGCATTGTCAATATCTACATATACTAGATACTCATTACTTCCGTCTGAATTCTTCATATATTGATATGCTAATTCATTGATATTGAAATATTTCGAGTAATTGGTAGCTATATAGTCAGTTACGTCACCAGTCACAACATGATATATTCCACCAGCCGCATTCAGCATAAATATCCTCATACCAACCTTGGCACTAGCATTCTCTATCAGCTGTATATTAGGATATAGTTTTGTTAGAATCGAGTTAGTATTAGCGTCATTGAAGACTGAATTGATGCTATAAGAAAGCTTAATAGAGGCATTCTTGACAATCGTCATCTTCTCACTACTACCTTGCGCCAATGATTTGATATCAAAATCACTAACTACTCTATTTATTTGGATATATAGATTTACTACTAATTCTTTGTTATATATATTGGTCAGCGTTATGTGCGCCAATCCGTCACTAATAGCCTCTAATTGTAAGCCATTAACACCTTGGGACAATATAACATATCCCATACTGCCAGTATCCAAGGTTGCCATCATACTACTCTCTGCTATGAACTTTGGCAACATATTGATTGTTACCAATTCATCCATAGTATGAGTGTTTAGAGACTTGAACGTCTCCTTTGCGACATCAGAGAAAATCTCCTCTGTATAGCTAATCACTCCATCACCATCTAGGTCGTTGCTGCTTAGTTCATACATAGATACAGCAATGTAATAATCTGTCGTACCTATCTCTACATCATAGATATTATCACCCATTCCAGGCTTGGTCAGCTCAACGCCAGATGGCGGAATATCTATAGTTAGACGAATAGGATTATTACTATTAAACCCTCTCTCATCTACAACAAAAATGCAAGATTCTGAAGTATTACCATCCTTGTATTGATAGTATGCATATACCTCTGTTGTATATTGTTTTATATTATTAAAACCTTTATCATCCATATCCGCAACATCTATTGTATAGATACCAGAAATAGGAACTTTAGAGTAACTATGTGTATCACCACATACATTGTAATACACACTAGATGTATTATCGCTATTAGCCAACATTGTATTGTCTATCACAACACCGCTTGGCACATTAATATTCAACTTAGCAAAGCCATATTCTCCAGTATTAGAATTCTGTTCATATTTACCAACCATTACACCAATATTACCGCTAGATCCACTTGTATTACTCTCATAATACACAATATCACCATAATATTCGCCTGTATTATCTACAAATGTTAGCTCACCATTCATCTCAGCATTGATGTAAGAATATGCAGAGTTATACTGTCCCGCACCATGATTTACTCCAATAACACCGCCTAGGTTGTACTGACCAATGATAGCACTATTCATGAAAGAATACGCCTCGCCTTGGTCTAAGAACTGAACCTTGTTATATGCTACCTCTCCATTAGTATCATTATATCCAGCAATACCACCTATCGATTGCTCACCCACCAGTGTAGGTAGAGACTTTGTGTTTTCAATTGTGCCATAGTTTACACCAACAACACCACCAATGTTTGTATTGCCGAATATAATCGCCTTAGCCACGACATCAGACATGGTCACACCATCGCCTAATATTCCAACAACGCCACCAATATTCTGACCATAGAAATTGCCAACTTTGTTATATTGCTCTGGGTTGATCACAGCAACAACATCTGCATTAGCATACTTGGTCGTAACACTATTGTCTCTATCACTATACACTATCTTACTGGTAGCACCTTGTTCTTCTTCTACACCACCAAACAATCCACCGATTGCTGATATTCCAGTCGTGTTGCCATGTATAACCACATACACTCTAGAATCGGTATTAATAACACCACCAGATACATTGACATTCTTCAGCGTCTTAACATATCCAGCGACGCCACCTATGTACATATCTACAGAATTGGTCGCATCGACCTTGATTCCATAAGACGCTGCCTTTGTCGCACTGTCACTATATCTTCCAGCTATCTGAACCAACTTAGAACTATCTATCTGGGATACATTGTTGCCATCATTCACTACAATTCCACTAATCTGACAACTATCTGCCATTCCCACCAAGGCACCTACGTATATGCCATTTCCTATACTGTTGCTATTGACATCTACATCTATATTAACATTATTTATTGCAATGTCACTGAATTTTGCATTCTTGGCAAAGGCAAATATACCCACTCCACACGACTGACCGTCTTCTAATGACACACTAGACTTATGCACAAAATTATTAATACTGTGTACAACTACACCACCGTCCACCAACAGCTTTGCACCACTAATAGCACCAGTAAATGGATTGCTCTCACTTCCTATAGGAACAAATCCGCCATCCAGATTGATATCCGAGGTCAACACATAGTTAGAACCTAGATTATTATTAATGTCCTGCAATTGCTTCTGATTGCGTACACTGTATGGATTGCCTACACCGTCCTCTACTATTATGTTGAACTTTGTCGACACCTTGTACACATTAGCAGCAATCTGACTACTCTTTGCACTCAATAATACTACGTAATTAGGACTAGCATAACCCACTGATGATGGACTTCTTAACTCTAACAACTTAATCGTCACGCTCTGATTTACTTCGTCAACCTCTACAGCAAAGCTATTAGAGTCTTGGCTTATCACAATTGACTTGTTAACATACTCGTCCAGATAATTTTCTGGCAAATCCAGCCTGTAATTAAATGTCTTTCTTGTATTCTCAGTCTCCTTCATCACATAATTGCCACTAACATTGTCTACTTCATAATCCACACCTACAACAAAATCTCTAAGATCGAAGGCAACTTTGCTATTATTAAGAATTGGCACAATGCCAGATATTCTCATATTTCTCTGAACTGTAAGGAAAGAACTCTTGGTCAAAGTAACTTTATACTCACTGTTATTGATATGGTTATATGTTGCATTAACTACAGCATCCACTTGGATATATATCCTTGCCTCTGTGTTATCCACTAACAGATTAGACGACTTTGTATAATCCACAAATATGGCTATATTCTGGCCATCCCCTTCCTTGAAGAATATATATAGTTTATAATCCCAAGCATTATCACCCAGAGTATAATATGTATCCTGATACTCCTTGGCATTAGGCAACAATCCCACTATTGTAGCATTTTGTATCTTGCCAACAGTCTTGCTGCCATTCATTTCTGATACCACAACTAGACCACTATCATCAACACTTGGCTGTAAGGCCCACGTAAAATTGCTGTTAGAACCCACACTAATTATCCAATTAACCCCTGATGTCAAAGGTTTTTTATTGGTAATATCAGTCAGCGAATACGTTGCCACACCTTTTTCCTGGAACTCGGATTTTGTTCCAAATGTATTAAGAGTGTCCTTAGTAAATATCATATTCTTGGTAGAATCCAGACTAATCTGTCTAGTTGGAGAAGGAGTTTTGATATTGATAACAAACAACACTTCTCCATGCTCCACATCTGTCCAAGACGCAATATCCCTGCTATGATTATCTCTTTTTGCTACAAAGCCTTTGACCGTAATCTCCAGCCTTACTTCACCTACAGCCTTAATCTCTAGTACATAATCGCTATCAAATTTTGCCAATGCCTCATTGGAGGTTTTGACACCAACATTCATATCTTTTGGCAATTCTATAAATGAATATGTTTTAGTAACGGTATTATTAATATCATAATTCAGATTAAATGTCTGAGTATCACCCACCAACGCTTCCAAATTCACAATTGTTGTATTAATACCATTATTATCAATCTTGGTTGCATCATAAGGCTCAATTTTGGTCGCATTTGCCGTACCCTCTTTTGCATCGCTACCCAGCGTCAAATATGGTTTGCCCGGCAATTCATAATACACCAATAGATAGAAGCTACATTTCTCTCCATTAGGAGCAACCAATTCTACCCTACATTCTCCCAAGTTTCCATCATAGAACAATATATTCAGCATCGGTGCACAAGTATCAGCTACTACACTACCATTCACTTCCTCATATTTCTTATCAGACACGAACGCATATGACACATTTGAGCCTTTTTCATTATGCTTTATTACACTATTTCTAGACACATCGGTTATATTAACCTGGATATCCAGTTTGTATAACTCAACAGGATTTACACTTACAGCATTATAATCATATACTATATCACTATCAGCGCCATCACTTAAGAAGTTCTTATAATCACTAATAGCTCCGCCATTCCATGCCGCAAGACTATCTAGAGGGATATTTAGATAATTCAACCCTGCACCAACACCTGCAACATACAGATTATCGTCAGAATATGGCACATACATCTTGTTACCATCACTTGTATTCCAGCCAATATTAGCCGAGACATAATTAACCTTGATATCTTGAGAGGTCAGTACATATCCACTACTACCCACACTACATTCATATCTAAGATATATATCCTCTAGATATTCCGTCTTATACGATTCATGAGTCGTATCTAACGACACAACTACAACAGACATAGACTTAATATTATCTAATCCACCATTAGCAGTAGCAGACGAGCCAGACACCTTGAATTTCAAAAATTTTGCCTCACTTTCAGCCCCATTCTGCTTAATTATCGCACGTATTGAATATTCACTATTCAACAATTCATTATCTACACTACTATACTCTGTAGATACTATTTTTGCTAGCAACTGTATTCCACCAATATATCCACTGTATTGCTTGTATATATTGACACTATTATTAATCAACCTTTCTTCCGAATTTACCTTCTCATACACTTCTATCTCGTCTGGATATTCACACACCTCTAACACGATTCTCACCCTTACTCCATCGAAAAACTGGGTATATTCGTCGTAGAATATTCTGAAATCCAAATCATAGCTTCTACTAATAGACGTCGTATGAGTAATATTATATGCAGCTCCGTCTTCGGTTAGATCACACCTAATAGAAGATATTGTATCTACCTCTGACTGCACATTATACTGCCCGCTGCCTTTTATAGCCGACATATACTTTGTTGTACCATTTTCTTGTACAGCAAACATTCCACCAACATTGCTATTAGTTAATCCATAACCAAATTCCACATTGGCACTTCTGTATCTAACGTCCACTTTATTTGATGTGTTATTTGCTAGCAGCAGCTTGAATGTAGCAACACCGTCTATCACACCTTCACTTTGTAGCAATTGTCTAACTTCTGTACCACCAATAGCGTATTTGTTTGCCACTACTATATCAGACGCCTTTATCTCATCCAATGTCACAACACTACAAGATTTAGTTATCACACCGCCGTCTACCTTCATAGCCCTAGCAGATAACACGAATCTGCCTGGAGTATATACAGTATCTTCTACCTTCAACACCCCATTCTGAATAGACAACACCCTGTATGTTTGTCCCGCATCTTCATCTTCATAGCTTAGGGTCACAACACCAGAATTATTAGTAATTATGTAATTATCCTCCTTTAGAGCATCAATATTAGCACCCTCTAAGAAGTTCCTAATTCCATCTTCATCCGCATCGGCTTCATCCAAATATAATTCCACGCTCCTCTGAGTCGTATCACTAGGCAGAAATTGTATATATTTGGAGGTTTTCGCCTTCTCATACAGGATATTTTCTTGACCTTTTATTACAGGAACAACCGTCGATACGAAATTAAAATCTTCTATCGGTCTTAGTAGTTCTATAACAAACGTCTCACTGGCCATTCCTTCAACTGTCAATATATCGAAACTAAAATTCTCTATTCCATTCTTAGCCTCAAACAACGCCGATACAATCCTCTTGTTTCCGTCGCTAGAATAGCTGTACTCTACGAAATCTACATATCCTTCATATCCACCAGAAGGCTCAACAGTAGCCAGCCTCTCCTCACTACCAGTATACCCCTCTATCTCCACCTGGATATAAAAATAGTTGATACTAGGATTGACCGCCGTATCGCCGCTAATTATGACACGCCGCAAATCGCTATCTATATTGGTCTGCAAGTCAGAATATGCCACTAACCGAACATCCGATATCCTAAGATTATCATACGGCCCGCCACCACAAGAGCACGCACTAATCAGCCCCGCAAATGCAACCATTATCGCACATAGTATTCTTCTTGTAATTTTGAAAAACTTTTCCATTTTCTTCTTCCTTAGTTGTATTTTTTCTCAAAATAAAAAAATTATTATAATTGTATATATGCATTATATAAAATCATTCATATTGCCGTCAAATCATTACACTAATGTTTTAAAAAAGAAAAAATTCAATTATGCTAGAAAAAAATTTCTAGCATAATTGAAAATTTAAAAAAATCGACATCTCCTCCACACTACTCCAGAAGGTCGCCATTATCTGTCTCTATGATCCTCATTATCTTCAATTCTTCTCCAGTCGAAGAGTCCAAGTAGACATAGTAGGTATAGCCCGACCACTGACACACATACTCGTACGCATTACTTTCTCCAACATACTCGTTTGGCACTACACAGTAATTTCGCTCCACCACCTCTAGACTATCACTGAGATAGTTTTGCACAGCAGACATAGATAGCGCCGCCTCGTACTCATCCCTCTCATAATGGTTGTATATATAATTAGTCGCCTCCCAGCCTACCAATTCTCCACCATTGAGATCTATCTTCACCTTCACCAGATCACTGTAATATATAACCCCGTCCTCTGTATACGCCAGATTAATATACACAATACTACCTATCACTTGATGCCATACGTCAGTCATCTCTTCGTAGCCAAAATCGTAGGCTATTTTCTTGGATAGAGCGATCGCCTCGTCTATTGTGACCTCCTCTCCAGAGTAGTCTCCATACGCAGTGGCTGACAACAACTTTCCACCATTTTGCAATACTTGCAAGAAGACTTTGTTATCACCAACTAAATGATAATTATACGTATCCAATTTACCATTGGTTTCTCCGACATACTGCACCTCATAGTCTACCCAATAATCAGTAAGCTCCGACACCTTGGCATAGGCCTCTTCTTGACTAATCTTATCCTCCAACACTTTTGGTTCCTTATTCATCACACTCTCAGAGAACGGCCCGTCATAGATTAGAGTAGGAACACTGCCGTACGCACCGTCACCAGAAACCAATCCCGCAGTAAATGACGAGCCAGATTCCGAATTGGTCGCATCAGACAAAATAACAGCCTCAGATAATACATCAGTATATCCTTTGTTGATGTCATACTTGATTACAGACACACTCTCATGCAATCCCTCAATAGCCGTCAATACATCACCCTCTACCACCGTCTCATTCTGTAGCAAGCTATACACATATCCAGCAACCTTATTAATTAGCTTGTTAACATTGCTTAGCGAACTAGAACTAAGCGGCATACTAGAGATATTTTCCTCTGCCAATACGCAGCTAGCATATATGCTTTGCATGATATTTTTTTGAGACGTGTAGGTGGTGGTTGCCACCAATTTACTTAGATCCACCTCTATATCGTCAATGTTATCTTTTAGACTCATATAACTCTTCTGATAACTATTCTCTAACGCATTCTGATACGTCACCTTACTCGCCCACATTACACCTAGAAATACGAGTGCAGCAACAGCAACTACAGTCATCACAATGAACGCTATTAATATTTTTTTACTAGACTTCTTTTCCATATTTCTCCATGATTTTGTCAATTTCTATATACATTTTGACAATTGCTCTATATCGCTTATCTTAAATCGCAAATACATGATTACCAATCTCCACCACAATAGTTCTGTCAAATATCCAACTACTAGTAGCAACTGCTGGATTATAATAATATAGACATCCATACGTCGGATCCCAGCCATTCATAGCATCTTGTGCAGCCTGATAAGCAGTACCATCTGGCTCTAGATTCATCTGCCCGTCACTAACTGCAGTAAATGCCCAAGGCTGATACACAACACCATATATTGTGTTAGGAAAATCCGGACTAGCCACTCTATTAAGAATGACTGCACCTACAGCAACCTGCCCCTCGTATATCTCACCTCTAGCCTCGGCATATATGCACTTTGCCAGTATATATAGGTCATTGCTCTGCTGACTTCCCAGATGTATACCCAGAGCCGACGCCGTAGCTCCGTCCACCTCTCCCGTTACAGCCAACCCATAATCGTATTGAAAGTCCGACACTGCAGCCCTAGTAATCTCACCATAATATCCAGTAACCTCTTCATCAAAATATCCCAGTTCTTTTAGACTCTGCTGTATCTGTATAGTCTCTGACTCTGTGTATGCCATAACAGACGCAATCCTAACATCCATATCCACAAACATATACATTATAGCCATTAAGAATATTATTGCCACAACCATCGCCACAATCATCATAATATTGTCTAGCACCCAAAATTTTTTTCGCATCTTCCACCTTTTTTTCTATCTAAAAATATTTGTCAATTATTTCCTTAAATTTCGACTTGTATACAATATTTTTTGTGTCCTTAAAACATAAAGGTGGATACACCACACACCACCAGTTATCTCCTTCTCCACTGCCCAGATTTATTATTATCGCATCATAGAAATTTGCCTCTAGCGTACACCCCTCGTATGCCCTTGTAGGAAAATATTCCTCTCTGATTTCTACGCTACTTCTATAATCAAATCCATTCTCATTCAGCACAGCATCCGCAATGTCCTCTATCGCTCCTTTGTTGCATCTAATTACCCCCACAACATTTTCAAACGACTCACATCCAGCTATCATCGGTGTCAAATACGCCACAACATCTTCCTTCACCTTATACTTTACATTCTGATCCTCCACACTATTGGAATTAGCTCTAATATGTATCCTCAATATATCCTCTACATTACTTGCATTGTTGCACGCCACTAATCCCACACACGACGCCAATATTATTAGAATCAAGGCAATTATTTTTTTCATCATTCTTTTCCCACCTCTCATTCTTATTTCTTGACCCAATTAACCCACTGTATACCCCTACACCAGTCAACCTATCACCTATTCGACATTTCTTTACAAAAAAAAGAAGCTCTGTATTATACATCAGAACCTCTCACACCTTATTTCATCTTCTTCAACAACTTTATTATCTCAGCCTCTAACTTACCACCTGCACTATAATCTGCACATACAGACACATCCACTCTGTCATCTTTTACAATTTTTTTTGCCACATCTACACTATTATGGCTACACTTGTCATACACACAGACCCCGTATCCGCCTTGAGACCTTATCATCCTCATACACGGCACATCAGTCTCACCGTCACCAATATATATCATCCTAGAATATGGAATATATGCCTTACTCTTCTTAATCTTACTGTTGACAGCATTGCTGTCATACAACACATCCACCAATCCTTTTTCTATTCTTGCAATATATTGTGTCTTCTGTGTATAATTAACAACATATGCTGGCCATACAGCCTCGCCATTATCATCATACATATAATGACTGGCAAATATTTTCTTAAACTTATCCGCAATAGCACACGCTTCTATCATCTCTCTGTAACCAGAACTAACAACATAATGCTCTATCTCTAGCCCCAACTCTCTGCCATAGGCATTGATTCTATCGAACCAATCTATCACCCCTGGGTAGAATACATCTATCTTTCTACCATGTTCGTTCAAGAACTCCCTCGTTAATTTCTTCTTTTTATCTTTAGCAAATTGAATAGTGGTATAAAGGAATGCAAGTATCTGATCCACATCCTTCTCTTCCATCAACTTATTAGCCCTATTCCAATATTCTGTTATTCCAACCCCTAACGATTGTACCAACGACCCATTTTGCATATCCCCACTAATTAAGGTATTGTCAAAATCATATATCATTGCCACTTTCTTCAATTTCTTCATCTGTTACACCTCTTGATACTTATTGTAACACATCTTCTACCCTTATTCCAAAGATATCTTCCACTTGCTCAAATTAATCAAATTTAATATTTTGAATATTTATTCATAATATTGAATTCTTGTTTTTATTTTGTTGATATACACTCGCATATATGCTACAATATTGCCATAGAAATACACTCTAACTATAACACTTGACACAAAAAACACACTAAGGAGAAGACACACTATGAATAACACCGACAAGATTCAAACATTCCACAACAATCTTAAATATCTTATGACGAAATATGGCTACACCCAGAAACAGCTCAGCACCCTGACAGGCACTAGCTGTGCCAGCATCAATAATTATATTAACAAGAATGCAGAACCCAGCCTATCGTTTATGCTGAAACTAAAGGAAATATTCGGCATATCACTAGATGCAATGCTGGAATCAGATATATCAGAAAATAGTGATATCAAGCCAAAATTGGACACAAAATTGGATAGATTCATCGGCAGCTACTTGATGTATTTCTACAATTCTGGTGAATACAAAGGCAAGGTTAGTAACTTCTCTAAGAACACCCTGAAGTACGCCGTTATATCCGTCATCAAAGACGAGGGCGGCAATATCTCCACCCTTGCCACATTCATCAAGAATAGAGACGACGCAGAAGAATTAAAACAAAGACTAGACGAAGCCTCATCCGCCAAGCAAAAAAAAGCAATACACGCTAGTCTTGAAGGAATGTACAAGGGCACAATAGATGCTAGTGACAAGCAGATATTTATTTACTTAAAAAGCGAGTCTCTAAATGACCAGAGCTTAATTATCCTTAATAACCCTCCTAGCAACAAAGAATATCTAGGTGGCCTTGGCACTGCCAATTCTGTTAGCCGCGGTAGAGAACATATGCCTTGCGTTCAATTCGCAATACTATCCAAGA
This sequence comes from uncultured Christensenella sp., assembly GCA_964434145.1. Taxonomy (GTDB): domain Bacteria; phylum Bacillota; class Clostridia; order Christensenellales; family UBA1242; genus UBA11490. The sequence continues at coordinate 53,013 of CAYSUG010000002.1, forward strand.
AGATATTAAAAGTGTCTGACGGCGAGATATACAATCTTCTAGCCTTAGGCGTCAGCGATATCAACGTGGAGACAGAGGCAGAGCAACTAATCAACCTATTTAAGAATCTGTATATCAACAATGAGACATTAAAAGACGATTTGACATCAATCCAGAAGAAGAAAATAGTAGAGAATAGCCTTAACGCAATTGTGTCTGATCTAATAGACGCCAATATGTTCAGATTTGCCAAAGTCTCCAATATGGAAGATGACGATTATTATAGAATATTAAAAGACGAGTAGAAGACTATGATAGAGAATTACGAAGAAATATATGAGAATATCTTGTCTGACCTGAAGCGTAAGCAGGTCGTAGACATCGGATTATTCATCAAGTCATACAATGTTGCAAAAGAGTTGCACAAAGAACAATTGCGAAAGAGTGGCGAGCCATACATTGTCCACCCCATCCAGGTCACTGAGATTCTTAATAGGCTAGACTTCGACATCAATGTGCTATGTGCTGCTATGTTGCACGACACAGTAGAGGACTGTGGATACACCATAGAGCAGATGTCAGAAGAGTTCAACCCCACTATCGCGAAGATTGTAGACGCAGTCACCGCTATAGAATTGGATTTGGACAAATATAGCGAAGAAGATTTCCCAAAATACTTAGCCGAGGCACAAACTTATCACAAACTAATCAGCATTGGCAAAGAGAACCTATATGCTTTCTATATCAAATTCGCCGACAGACTAAATAACTTAAGAACACTAGAATGTTTTCCTAGATACAAACAACTAGCCAAGATCACAGAGACCGAGCAGTGGATTCTACCGATGATCCATATCTTGAAATCATGGTGGTTCCATAGACAGATTGCCAACCAATGCTTCCTAGTTCGTAAGAAACCAGAGCTAGAAAATTTTTCAAAAATATATAATAAATTTTTCACATATAATGCAAAGAATTTTGAAGAACTACAGACCAATTTCACCAACGCTCTGACCAGATATCTGAAGAAGACAAAGCAATCCAACGACCTGCACAAAATATCTATCAAGCCATGTACAGAACTGGAGACATACAACATAATCTCAGAGACCATGTACACAAAATCTGTGACCGAAGTAAAACAAAGTTACCTTAACAAGTTCGCAATCACTAAGCTATATATTACTATCAATAACAGTATCAGCCAAAAAGAATTGAACGACTTTATTTTTAAATTCTTAACCGCAGAATTTAGCGACCTATCTGTCACAATTACAGGCTATGGCATAGAGCCATTTACTAATAAAAATTACATAGTCATATCCGACAAATACAGGAACAAATATCAATTATTTATATTTAATCTAAAAGATTATCTGGCATATCGTAACGGCACTGTAGACGGAATAGACCTTAACTTCATAGACGAGAACGCCGAGGCTATATCCACCAAATATATAACCGTCAGAACTAGATCAGATGAGAAGATTGTAATGCCAGAAGGCTCGACCATTCTAGACTTTGCATTCAAGATACACAAGGACTTCGGATTCAGTGTCAAGTACGCATTTATCAATAATAGCCCAACCAAATCCCCAATATATACTAGATTAACAGACGGCGACAAAATCAATCTAGTATTGGAAAAAGACAAAGACGGTCATTGCAAGAATATATCGCAGATTCGTTGGATAATGTACGCAAAGACAGAGAGTGCTCAGCGTAAATTAGTTAGATATTTTGAATCCATATAATTTGACAACAAATGTATACATATTGTCATAAAGTTACATGTAGCTGTCACATTGCTACATTACGATATTTATAACAAAACCTAACAATATTCCAGACAATATACAGTAGAATGTTGCATTTCCTTTGTTCAAATCTATAGCATTGGGTATCATATCACATACAGTTACTTGAAGCATAGCACCTCCTGCAAAGGCAAGAAAGAACGATGTCATAGTGAGAGATATGCCACCAAGCAACACCCCAATTATCCCGCCCACTATTGTCATACTGCCAGCAATTGTGCTCAGCAAAACTGCTACGAATTTGTTGGTTCTCCCTGCCACCAATGGCAGCGATATTGCCATACCCTCTGGGATATTATGTATCATTATTACTATAGCCATCGTCAGTGCAAGACTACCCGCCACAGTATCGGACGCACCTATCGCCAACCCCTCTGGAATATCGTGCAAAGATATTGCTAGTAGTAGGAATAGTCCTGCACTTTTTAATTTCTTCCTATTGGCACTAGTTAGGTCGTTCTTATTACTTATTAACGTCCTTGTCTTGTTAATCCTTGCCTCAATTTTTGCCACAACATAACCTAGCATTATCATGACAACAATGCCCCATATCATGCCTAGTAGTGACACCATAGGACTGGGCGACATTGCCATTGATTCTGGCATTAGGTCAAAAAAAACTACTGCCAGCATTATCCCACTAGCAATGCCAAGGACTGCACTAATAAATTTTCTGCCTCTAACCCCTACAAGGACACCCAATAATCCACCTAGGCCAGTACCTACCACACCAGATACAGCAGTTAATAATATAGTATTATTCATATAATATTCTACTGCATAATGAACCAGAAATATTACTGCAAATAATATATTTTGCTAATTAAATCATTTCCTAAAAGCAAATATATCTGATATACTTAAACAATAATTATAACAAAAGGAATATCATATGTCAGCAAAAGAAGAATTTATTTCGATTTACAAGAACTATATCACCAGAACAGGCAGCGATGCATTACTGAAGTATCTAGAGTCATCAGACTTCTTCACAGCTCCCGCTAGTAGCAAATTCCATTCCAACTTCGAAGGCGGACTATGCGAACATAGCCTGAAAACATATTATAGATTTCTGAAGAATCTAGAGTTAGAGTACGGCAGCAAATGGCAAGACGTTATATCTATGGAGAGCGCGGCTATCATCAGCCTACTGCACGATGTGTGCAAGATTGATTTCTACAAATTAGATTATCGCAATGTCAAGATTGACGGCAACTGGACACAGAAACCATATTATTCTGTAGAAGACAGCCTACCATATGGTCATGGCGAGAAGTCTGTGTATATCGTTAGTGGATTCATGAAATTGACCAGAGAAGAAGCAATGGCAATCAATTGGCACATGGGTGCAATGGATAATAGAATTAAAGGCGGCAGTTATTCCCTTAGCCCAGCATTCTACACATTTCCTACAAGCTTCATTTTCCATATATCAGATATGCAAGCCACATATTTGGATGAAAAAGTAGAAGAATAATATAAAAGGAAGAAAAAAATGGAACTATACATCTCTATCCCACTATTTCTAATCTCTCTATTTCTAGTGATCAAAGGCGGAGACATATTCGTAGACGCCTCTACCAAGATAGCAACAAAAACCAAGATACCTAACATCATTATTGGCGCTACAATTGTATCTATCGCCACCACCCTGCCAGAACTAATCGTTAGCACGATAGCCAGCACACAAGGTTCATTTGACTTAGCGATCGGTAACGCAATTGGTAGCATTATATGTAACACTTCTCTTATATGTGCCATATCTCTTACATTTGCACCTATTATAATTCATAATAAGACTTCTCCGCTAAAAAACTATCTGCTATTAGCAGGCATCATCCTTACTGGTGTATTCAGTATAGGAATAGAGAATGGCCAGATTGCAGGCTCTGTCAATATATTCGAAGCAATATTGCTATTAATTCTATTCGTTGTATTCATGGCTACCAATATCCATGACGCCAAAGCAGAACTAAAGGAATTAAAAACATTGAACGCCAATAACTCTGCACAAGCTAATGCAGCGACAAACGATAACACACCTACAGTAACCGATAAAATGGGTAAATTGTTGTTACTATTCTTGCTAGGCGCTGGCATGGTCGCTGCAGGAGCAATAGGACTAGTCGAGAGCGCTAAAGCTATTGCTACATCTATGCATATCAGCGAGGCAGTTATTGGTTTAACCATTGTCGCAATAGGTACCAGCCTACCAGAACTGGTTACTACTATCACCTCTCTTAGAAAGAAGAATAACTCACTTGGCTATGGCAATATCATTGGTGCCAATATCCTTAATATCACCCTAATCATGGGTACGTCTGCGTGCATCTCTGGCACTAGCGGACTACCTATTAATTTCTGGACATTAGTAGTTAGTATACCAGTTGCATTAGTTTCTAACCTAATATTCCTAATTCCAATGACCTTAAAACAACGAACGTATAGATGGCAAGGCGTCACACTGCTGCTATTATATGCCACTTATCTAACATTCCTTATTATTATGACTCTTAATGGAATATCTATATAGCCACACTATTTTGACAGCAATACTTGACATATTGGCCATATTCTGTTACTATATGCGTAAGTTTTGTAGGCTTATTAACAATAAAACTACTAACCAACAATGATTACACCAAAAAAGGAAATACAAATGCGTAAATTTCTAAAAATTTACTTCAAGTTCAATATATTTCTCAATCTAATCCTAATGCTATATTCAGCTATCGCATTCATAGCAGCAGGGCTGGGGATTGATTTCTTAATGCATTTCGTGATACAGATCCAATCATTTGCCACGTTTGAGCTAGTAGAGTGGATATCCCACCCTATCTATATTGCCGCAGCGGCGTTCTTTGGATTCTTTATCAATCAATATTTTTATCATGTATCAATAACCCTATCCAATTTCGACAAATTTCGCGAGATTACTGGACTATATGTTGTACCAATCTTCGCACTAGGACAATTGCTTGCTAATATGTTCACTCTGGGCATTATTGCTGCTGCACCATTCGTGTTCAATGTTGTAGCAACAATACTGCTTATCTTAGTACAAAGGGCTAATAACAAGTTGTACGCCCAGAACATGGAAGTGCCTAGTGTAGCAATTTTCGACCCTGCAATGCAAGAAATGAGCTTGAAGATTGGACAACTTAGGATATTGAAGTCTGAGGGTAAAATTAGCGAAGAAGAATTTATGTTACATCTTAACAATATATTAGAGAACAAAGAATAAATTGTGGTCATAGCGACCACTTTTTTATTTCTATTATTTTTACTCAATGTGATATATGTTTGGTTTTTTTTACAAGATTTGATAAAATCTAGGTATCATTTGGTAAAACATCTTGCCCAATTACTTTTGTTGCACACTGCCACAGAATGAAAAAAAGGAAAATTAATATATGAAAGTCATTTTGAAAAACGCACATTCAGTGCTTCAAAAAGGCAATCAACATTTCAAGAGAAAAAAATCTTATGCTCAGCAGAGTATGGATTTTTTTGCCAAAAATATGGTCAAAGACCTTCCTTTTATGTCCAGATATGTGACAACAAAGTATAACAAATATCTACTAACCAAACATCGAGACAAGTTCCTTAGGATCAAAAATTTTCTCAATTTCAAGATTACAGAAAAAGATGATCTTTCCAATGCCTTTGACAAACTTAACTTCATTAGGCTAAAAATAATGCTAATAGAACGGGACATTACTGCATATAGAAATGCACTCAAGCTTGGCTTTGACTCCAAAGACTCTAACATGGTGCTGCAAAAGAAAATTAGACATAAGTATGCCAAATTAAGAAAATTTGATACATATCAGAATCTTAGCTTGGGCGTAATATATGACAAGAGCATCTTGGGTGACAAGATAGCAGCATATACGGATGCCGCAAATAACAATAGAGAGAAGATAACAGAGAAATACGACTCTATGCCAATGCTAAATAGTATGCAGAGAGAATTTATATTCAATATCATTGCCACCCGACAGCCAGAGGATAAAATATTCGAGGATAATGTATCTATAGAAGTTTTTAGAAGGTTATTAACCAAGAATCCAGAGTATCAGAAATCTCTAAGTAATATAGACACATTCACCAATTATTATCTTGCAGCCCACCCAGGGTCTCTTAGCAAGGAATTCGTCCAATTCAAGGCACTGCACGCCAAATCTAACATTAACACTATTGTCAAAGCTTATCTGGATATGTATGCTAAGAAATATGTCGGCACCTCTGCCGAGACACTTAATGCTATCCAGCAAGAACTATTCGCGTCATTCACATACAATGACTTTAAGAGTAGCGAGATATTTGCAGCTATGGACAGGGCCCTTTCACTTAACGATATATTACTGAAAGCAAAAATCAATTTTGCAAAAATGGAAATGTGCAATGAGTTGGAATATTGCCTAGACTTGCCAGAAATTAACAATTATTTCAAGATAATAGAGGCAAAGGATAGAATCAAGAACTATATCGTATCCAATGAGAGACTATTTGTCGAGCGTATAGAGAAGGAATTCCCTGAGATCAAATCTACAGAATTCATCTATATGTATAACAAGGTCAGGTCCACCCTACAACAATATAGGCTAGACATAATTGAGACCGAACAATATTTTGTACGCGATTATATCAATGCAGTCATGGATAACGAGTTCGACGACGCTGATGACGAAGATAATATCAATGCCACATTGGACGATATCTCTCTTGGCATCTATAAGAATCCTACTGCAATTAACGCCAAGCACGCATTTGATACATACATCAAGCTGATAACGCAGTTCAATTATATCAAGACAGCTAAAAACGCTGAGTTTGAAGAAATGCTAGAGGACAGTAAGTTATTCCATGGTGTATTAGTTACAAAGAAATTGAAGCCAATATTGCCTCTGGACATCCAGTCCAAGATCATTAGCCTGCCATACGAGGCACAAGTCAATCTAGCAAAAAACTACAGAAATACAACAACATTAGATATGCTGGACCAGTTCGATATTACACCTATTGGAGACCTAAAATTAGGCGATGACGTTTTGCAGTTTGGCACAATGTCCTCCGCATCAGTATCTAGACTGTCAATGATTATGGCCAGCGCAAAGTTAGAAGACTATATCACCATTGCCAAGGATGTCAAGGGACTGAAGAATGAGATCAACTTAGCAGAATACATGATTGGCGGCATAGAAGAGGATCTACACAACTCAATTGCCTCAACAATTATTCCTAGACAGCAACCAACCATCCCAGACTCTGACGAAGACAATGATGACGAAAACGAGACTATAGAAGAGGCTGATAGCATAGAAGCTAGCAATGAGGACGATAATACTCAGATAGACGAAGTAGTTAATTACAAGAAAGCTAAGAAATATATAGATATCATTGCCAAAGAGAAGAATGAAAAAGAAAGAACAAGAATGCTGCTAGCATTGCAGAAAAGAATTAATGCCACTAGCATTAGACTGCAAGATGTCCAGATAGACAACCTAAATGAGACACTGAATCCAATGAACCTTGCCCTTCGTACCCCTGCTAATTATGTAGTGCATTTGATAGAGAAATATAAGTCAGACAAAAGAGATATTAATTCTCTTCAAGTAGGATTGAAGCTAAGAATCAGAACAGGCAATCTGGTACTAACCGACGAGGAGATAAACACTATTAACGACGACTACAATCTATCTCTGATACAGCGGGTAAAACCAAGAGTCGCTAGGTCTATTGCCATCCTTGCCCAGTCTTACAAATGCACCGGCACCTTAAGCGATACTGCAAAGGAAAAATTGGCCCACACGGATGCCCTTGTTCGGAACACATTGAAGAAAAAGAGCACAAAGCTCGTTCCTCTAGATATGATATTATTCAATATCTTGAATGAATAAATTTTTGCATATTTTTTGCACTAAGCTATTGAAAAATGCAAGACAATACGATATAATATATGTAGGAATATGCATTTGTTGCATAGCCAGCGTATTGTCTAATATTAGTAGATTATAACCAAATAGAAAAAAAGGACAATACATGAATATAGAATACACTTATTTATCCAAGGCAGACTTCTCACCCAGCGGCAATGTCCAGAACGACCTGTACCAAGTAATCAAGCTAGAACTAGGATACTACTTCGAAGATAGATACGAAGAATCAATGGATCGTTATGCTATGGCGACCACTATGGCAGAGCTAAATCAATTGGAGAATGAATCTCAAGTCATTAGACGGGTTAAGACCCCATTGAAGGACAAAAAGATTGCAAATTTGCAAGAATATATCTCTGCCAAGAGAGACAATCTAAAGGACGGATTCTCCTCACCAAAAGATCGTAATCAGTTATCGGTCGCAGTAGATATACTAGAGAAATGCAACAAAAATATCTTGCAGTTAGTATATAATATTTGCCAAGAGATAAAGGAAGGTATTATCAAGAAATCCAATAATGATAGTTATCAGCTAATCGATCTATATTACTCTAAGCATTTGAGCAAAAAATTTGGCAGCTTTGCAGAGTTTGTAGATAGTTGTAACCAGTATTTGGAGAAATCTATTAATTTGGTCTATGGAGGACATAATTATGGCAAAAAACACTAATGTATTCAAGTTCGACATTATCGAGAGAACTATTGCAGAGCTAGATTTTACAACAAAAGAAGAGGTCGTTAGACTATCAGAGATTATGAAGGATGTCGCTGCTAAGAAGGATTATTCTGACGCTGTGAAGAAGGCATTTGCCGACGCATATAACGAACTAAAATCTGACGACTTTACTCTAGAGAATTTGAAAGAAATCAAGAAATTAATCAAGATTGAAGATTAATATCATACCAAAAAAAGACTTTGAGCATAACTATTATTTGCTCAAAGTCTTTTTTTACACTTTTATTGGTACTTTCCACACCATTCACATTTGTTGCTATCATATAACATCTGTACGCCGCAATGCCTACAATATATCTTGCCAGAATTGGCTTTGTTTGCAGATTTTCTTGCATCTCGCATCTCTATAGTATTCTCTTCTCTCTTAGTTGCAAATATATCGTCACCCTCTTCTATGCAAGAGTTATCACAATCGCTTTGAACCTGCCTACTATTGCTTAATTCTCGCTCGAAATTTTCTCTAAATTCTGCATTCTTCTTAGCTTCCCCGCGCCTCTGATCCATAATGGATACTGCTATCATTACAGCTAAGCTAATGAAGAATCCTACAGCAACAACCAAAGCAATTGTCGCGTTGACAGATTCATCCAACGCCTCGTATTCTTGTAGCCAAGTCGCAATCTCTTCCTCACTAGCGTGCTTGCAAGTATACTGAATACCCTCATAGCCCACTTTGTAATACACTACATTAGACACCTCTACACTAACCACATCATCTATACTAGAGAATGTAGGATATGTAGAGAACTCATACCTATCGTCCTCGTTCCAAATCGACTCATAACTAGGAAATTTTACATCTGTGTGATGCTCAGAATACGTTACACCATTTTTTACATAACTAATATCTACATCTGCCAAAAAATCGAATTGTGACATAGACGATGTAGCATCAAAGGCGTTGTACACGTCTAATTTCAGACTAACCCAATCGCCAAGAGTTGTGGTGGTCATTTCTTCTATCTCATAGCTGCAATCCACATAATATATATCAGAATGCAACCTAGCATATTCGTCACTCTCTTCTGTAGAGCCACTGCCTGTCATGGCCACTACTATCAAAGCAACCAACATTACAAAGAAGATTATAGTTGTTATAATTTTCGCTTTTTTCATTCTTCTATTTTCTCCAGCACAGTATTAGACTTCGTAATTAGTCTCGATTACAACTTTTACAATATTCTTCTTGCCTTTCTTCAATATCAAGAACCCTTCTGACATATCATCCGTTGTCACCTCTTGCTTGATATTTGTAACCTTCTCGTTATTTAGCATAACTCCGCCTTGCTCTATCATCCTTCTAGCATCACTCTTAGACGCACATAGCGATGTATTGACCAGCAAGTCTGTAATAGCCACATATACCATATCATGAGGCAATTCTACCTCTGGAGCATTGGACATATCTGAACCACTGAATACATCTTGTGCTTGCTTTAACGCAGCATCAGCATCTTCCTTGCCATGCACTAGCTTGGTCACCTCGTACGCCATTCTCTTCTTTGCCTCTCTGATGTCGCCTTGCATTATATCTTTAATTTCATCCATAGGCACATATGTTAAGAATCTGAAAAATTTCTCCACATCCTTATCGTCTACATTGTAGAAATATTGATAGAATTCATATGGCGTAGTCTTCGTCTTATCTACCCACAGAGCACCCTTCTCCGTCTTGCCCATTTTCTTGCCTTCATAGTTGGTTAGTAGTGGATGAGTAAATGCCTCGTATGTCTCTTCTGATCCATTAACAAGGGCTAATTTTCTACCCAAATCCGCACCTGCTACAATGTTTGCCCATTGGTCACTACCACCGAACTCTAATACGCATCCGTGGTCCTCGTGCAGCCTAACGAAGTCATATGCTTGCATTAGCATATATCCCATCTCGAAGAATGTCAATCCGCCTTGCTCTAACCTCCTTGTATACGCATCACAAGCCAACATTTTATTAACATTGAAATGCACACCAATATCTCTCATGAAGTTAATGTAATCATATCCATGGAACCAATCCGCGTTATTAACAAACATCACTGGGTTGTCTCCGTCTACTTTTAAAAATTTTGCTACAATAGCCTCTATCTTAGACCTATTCCTATTAACAAAATCACTATCAACCATTTTTCTCATATCAGTCTTGCCAGATGGATCACCAATCATAGCAGTAGCACCGCCCAAGACTATAATAATCTTGTGTCCAGCGTCTTGCAAGTACTTGGCAATAATCAATGGGAAACAATGCCCAATGTGCAGACTCTCTGCAGTAGGGTCTATACCCACATACATCGCCCTTGATTCACCATTCAATATCTTTCTTACATTCTCATCATCGGTTGTCTGATATATATATCCTCTCTCTACCAATGTCTCGTATAATTTGTTATTCATCGCTTTTCCCTCTCCTTTTTTACAAAAAAATCCTCATATATTTGACATCAAATACATAAGGACGACATGACTCGTGGTACCACCTTACTTCGCTAAAATATTTTTTAGCCTCATATATTTTGCTATTGGTCAAAATATTCAAAACTCCCAAACTCGCTCCAAAAGTGTAATTCAATAACCCGACTCAGAAGCTTTGCACCTACCAGCTCCTCTCTAAGTATCATATTGCCAAATAATCTACTAATCTTTCTTCCTTGCTAATTATGCCTAGATTGTACAGTAAATATTATAAATTGTCAATATTTTTTGACATTAATAATTAAACTAAATATATAAACCTAAATAAAGTATTGTTAACTAAAAAAAACACTGGCATTAGTTAAATAACCAGTGTCTATTATCTTATTGTTCTTAATAATTATTGATATATTCAATAACACCATCTGCTTCTGTCTTTGTAATCTTACCATATTCAAAAGTAACTGTATTTTCTTCTACATAGTCATACGTTTCATCACTCAATCCATACTCAGCATGTTTGTTGATAATACATTCAATCAAATTATTGTTCTGGTCGAAAACTGTTGTAATCATATTAAATTCTTTTCCACTTTCGGAACTATGTATAGATACTATGGTTGCCATACCTTCTTCTGAACGTTCAGCACTAACCATATCATTGCTTGTAATACTAAGGAGTGGACCTAATGAGAATGGTCCTAATAATGTGTTATCTATTAAATCTCTATATATACTGTAGTCTTTCTCAGTTTTTATCTCTCTTATTTCGGTATACTCATTATACGTACCGTAACAAACCGCACCGTAACCATCGTAACCATCGACTTGTGAATAATACAATAATTTATCATCATTTGTCTTGTACAATTTTACTATTCCACCTTGTTTTTGAGGATAATATGGGCATCCATTCATTGATGCATACATTGTCACATTATGCACATCCGGATGCATTACCTTAAATTTCATCATTGCTAACTTAATCATATTGTACGCATCCTCATTGGACATCTCTCCAGATTTACTCAACGCCTCAGTCAACTTCGCAATCTCTTCATTCTTTTGCTCTAACAAATCTAGATATTCACTCATTTGGGCATTATGTTTTGCGTTTTGAGTCTGTATCTCATCTTTTAATTCTTCTAGCGTTAGCTCTGATTTAGTCGCAGTATCCAATGCGTCTTTTAATTGACTATCTGTCATATCCGCACAACCAGTCATTGCTAATCCAAATGTCGCTATACAAGCAGTAAAACCAATACCCGCCATTATTTTCTTAAACTTTCCCATTTATTTTTCTCCTTTTTGTATATACTATTGGTAATATATCAGGTCTTTAGACCTAAAAATATATATTATAAAGGTATGAGTTATACAGAAATAATTAAAGAATTATTAATAACAAACAAATTATCTCAAGCAGGACTAGCAGAAATACTAGGAGTTAATCAGACCACAATTAGTCAATGGATGCTAGGCAGAAAGAAGCCTAGCTATGACAACATAATGATGTTATTTGAGAAATTTGGCATTACTCCTAATGAACTATTTGGAATAGAAGAATAAAAGCTTTTGCCTAAAAATTAATAAACAATAGACTATTTTTTAAAAATAAAAAAACATATTAGGTTAAAATCATATTCAACAACCTAATATGTTTTTTCTTATTTATTCAACTCGCCCTCTACATATTGTAGCAATTCTTCTTGGATATCCTCTATTGTTCTAACCTTTCCGCCCTTAACACAATTAATAATCTTATAGTTATTACGCTCAGCAACCTCTAGGTATGCAGCCTCTGCCCTCTTCAGATGTTCCTCATCCGCCTCATGCTGGTCTGGAACCTCGTTAACTCTGCTTGCCTTCAGCATCCTAGCGTACTGCGTAGGCATATGTAGTAGCACTCTGATATCTGGCCTCTTTAGTCCCAATAGATCGTATTCTAGAGTCTCAAAGAATGTGTATATTTTCTCCCTTTTTTCTCGGTCTGTCTCTTTAGCCCCTTGGTGTGCAAGGTTGCTATCAACATATCTATCTAGTATCACAGAACCAGTCTCCAACAGCTCATTGATATATGGCTGATTATATAACCTATCTGCAGCATAATATAATCCCGCCACACGATTTTCTACATTAACTGCCCCCTCTGGAAAGAATCCATTGCCAGTTTTTCCCAGATAACACTCTCCTATTATTCTACCCGTTGCAGTATCATATCTAGGATAACAACTCTTGTGAATAATATAACCTTTTTCTGCCAAATTAGATTGCAATAATTCACTTTGCGTCTGCTTGCCAGAACAATCAGTTCCCTCAATAACTATAATCTTATTTTTCATCCTTTCCTACCTCTTCTTTATTAGCTTTCGTACTTCCTCTATTGCCCAACGCAATTCATCAAATACAGCATCATATGCACTGTCACTCTCTAAATCTATTCCACATTCTTTTAATATATTCAGAGGATAATCGCTACTTCCGCTAGCTAAGAATTTTCTATAATTAGCAACTCCGTCATCCCCGCTGTATATCTGTCTGACAAAGTTCATTGCACAGGTCAACCCTGTCGCATAGCTATATACATAGTACGCCCTGTAAAAATGTGGTATCATCAACCATGCATATTTTCTCAAATCAGATTTTATGACAATATTACCACTATATTTGTCAGAAAGCTCTATATATTTGTCATGCAACATCTCTTTTGTTAAAGACTGCTTGCTCTCTACAACCTTGTGCGCATAGTCTTCGAATTCGCTGAACATGACTTGCGTAAATACTGTACTAGTTATCAGAGATATCAATTCTTGTAATATATATAACTTCTCCTCATCATCATCTGTATGCTCATACATATATTTTTTCAACAAAACTTCATTAGTCGTACTAGCAATCTCTGCCAAGAATATTGTTATATCACTATATTCGTATGGCTGAGTACTCTCTGTATAATAATGATGCAAAGCGTGTCCCAGTTCATGAGCAATCGTCGACATATCGAAGAATGTCTCGTTGTAATTCAACAGTACATAAGGATTACAACCATACAAATCAATGCAACAGCCACCAGTACTCTTATTCTTGGTCGGATACACATCTATCCACCTTGATTGCAATGCTTTATTCAACATATCTACATAGTCATCACCCAAGATTGATAATGCCGCCAACACATTCTGACACGCCTCGTCATAAGGATACTTCTTATCCAATTTACTAATAGGAACACTCATGTCATAAGGATACAGTTCTTCCAGTCCATATATCTCTTTTTTTAGCTTAGACCATTCTCTGCTTAGTGGGATATTCTTTCTCACATTATCAATTAATGTATAGTATACTCTTTCTGTCAAATCATTTTTATCTAAATTTTTGCTTAGCGAATCCTTATATTTGTATACACTTGCATAAAAACAATCCTTCTTTACACTGCCAATATAGTTATTAGCCAAGGTAGCACTACAAGCCTTATAGGCATTGTACATACTCTCATATGCAGTCCTTCTCAATTCTCTGTCTCGAACCTTCATCAATGCGCCAAAATTAGTATTTGTTACTTCGTGCTTCACGCCATTGCTATCTGTCGCATCCTCAAACTTCACATCTACAGAATCATACGCATCATAAACATCGGAGAATGTCCCAGCAAATTCACCGACCTTTGCCAAAATTTTCTCCTCGTTATCAGACAATATATGTGGCTTGTGCTTGATCAGATCCTTGATGCCCATATAGTGCAATTCAAATCTAGGATCATGTAGCAACCCTTCTAGATACGACACATCATAGCTATTCAGCTCTGGCGCTACAAAAGCCGACCTTAGATTGAAGTCATCGAAGGCAATCTCTATCTCTCCTAATAACTTGTTATACTCGCCGTTATCCATATCCGTCATATGATATAAATCTGGATATAGCATCACCTTGCCAGATAGTATATCCACTTCCTTCACATACTCGTAGTATTCTAGTAACTTGTCTGCATTGCCCAGCTGTCCCTTGAATGAGTCTATCTTCCCCAGCATTGCCTTTAGTTTGTTAAAATCTGCTCGCCATTCTTTAAATGAAGGATATATCAATTCTGGATTCCATGTATATTTCTTGTCTATCTTACTTCTTTCCTTCAACGCAAATACCCCTATGTGTTAAATTTCCTTAGATAGTATATACCAAAATCAATTTTTGTCATACAAAATTTGTGTCGAATTACAATAGAATATCGAAAAGATTATTTCTTCATACAAAAAAATAACCAAATTAATCTTCGGTTATTTTCGAGATTATCTCTTCTATATCTTCCAATACTTCGCTAAACGCCAGATGAATAATATTCTTGTCATCAGTATCCACCTCGCCCTTGAAATATTGCAAGAAATCCAATATCTTTGTCCTTGCTTGGGTTAGGCTATCAAGTGACACATATTTCCCACGCAAATGCCTATTCAGCAGCGTATCGAAATCCTTTCCGTCCTTATATATTACAGTCAGGTCGTCCATTACCCCACGCAACCTATCTGCCGCACTAGCATACTTCGGCTGATAAGACACAGCTGTCAATAGTGCCATGCTTCTATCCTTCGCTGTCTTGATATGATCAATATCTAGAATTACAGAATCCGAGCTATTACTCAGTTCTACCTCCTTCTCCTTGATATTAGTGACAATAGGTAGGTATCCGGCATAGGCATACAATTTACCCAAAGATACCATGGTGTACAAGATATCATCGTCTTGCAGCATCACTGTAGACGCCTTTACAGCACTAGCGGTATCCAGCAACGATGCCTTTCTGCCCATATATTGTAGATATACACTATAGACAGTTGCGTCAGTATTCATTATTACTCTCCAACTTTATCATCTTTTTTGTTTAACTTTGCCAATACCTCATTGACATCTACTCCGTGCACAGCACTAGCCTCTTCCAATGTCTCCATTCTAGACATAGGACAGCCGAAACAATGCATTCCGTATCCAGACAAGATATCCTTAGAGCCTTCAAAATTGTCTACTATATCACCAATAGTTGTATTCTTAGTAATCTTCATAACACATTTACTCCTTAATTTATAGTCTAGTTATATGTTAGCACAAAAGTATATCTTTTATCAATACATTTTACGCCATCTATTTCTTTTTTGCTCCACAATATGGGCAAAAATCATACACTTTGCTATAGCTCCCGCCACATTTAGCGCAAGTAATAGATGTAATACTAGGCATATTGCTGCCCGCCCTCTCCGATGCTTCAGTGATTGCCTCGCCAGATGAGGATATGGTTATATACTTTGTCGCAGTCTTACTCACCTTCTCGTACTCTCGTTGCAGCAATGCATTTATCTTCTCTTGTGTGCCTTTCTTAAATGTCAGCCCCTTCAGACATACATTCTTGATCTGGAACCCCAACGCATCAAATGATTCAACAATCTCCATATTGATGTATTCGTTTAAGTTAATATTCTTTAGCACAATATCCTTGATATCCAGCTTCGATTTTTCGATGACTTTGCTAATTAGATTACCTATCTGCTCTGACACAATACTGTCTATCTTCCCCGTCTTGAAATGCCTTCGTATTAAAAATAACCATGAGAAAAAATCCCTAATACTTGTGATTGAGATAGTACACCAGCCCTCTAGCAGACCAGATACCTTGCCAAAATCTCTGCTTTTTATCACAAAAGGCTTGGTCGATGTAAATGCGAACTTCTCTACATCATTTGACTTTACAAAATATAGCTCCGCCCCAATTGTCCTAGGATTGGGATTTTTCTCAGTTATGGCTGCATCAAATAGCCTAGGCAAGTCATTCTTGTCTACTCTAAATTTCCCTTTACCGTACAAATAGTCCATGACTGTACCCTTGTACACCACGGCACAAGTAGCATTCTCTTCTATGACGATGTAAGAACCCACCTTCAGATCGACGGACCTATTCTTGTATAACACTGCCAGTTCTTCGTCCTTGGACGGAGTATACACTATATTATTAGAAAACATCGCTTTTAGCTTTGCCAAAAATCCCATTTTATCACCCTTTTGCAAAATTCTAACACACAATTACTTTATTTTACAAATAATTCTTTGGCAATATTCCAATACTCACAGCATAATTAATGAAAATATAGCATACATATTAAAAGGAGCGAGCCTATATGATAGAAGAGAAGAACCTAGTAGGAAAGGAAATAATATCTATATACGACTGCCAATCCTTTGGCAAAAGTAGTGGAATGTATATAACAAAGAGGAAAAAATGTGCATATATAGCATTATCTTATAATGACATATCCTATATCCTTCCAACCAAAAGCATTGTAGAGCATAGTAGCGATTGTATCATGATACGCAATAAATCCGTCCTGCAGCCCATATGCAACATGGCGAAGGAGTTAGAAGAATGCAGCCTACTAACTAGTGCCAAGGCATACACACTGTCTGGCAAGGACCTAGGCTGTATATCCAATGTCATTCTGGACGAGAAATATAATATCACTAGCATCGCCACTTCCAGCGGCGATAATGTTGATAGCAGCAATATATTTAATCTGAGAGACGGCATCTGCATAGTCCGTAATGATTCGCCAGCAAACTTAAACAAATACAAACCAAGGTCTGTGCCAAAACCCAAAGCAAAACACCAAGAGATAATCGTCTCTGCGTTATCGGACAACAATTCAAATATTGCACCAGAACAAAAAACTGAAACACAACAAATAAATATTCCGCAGAAAAAAATATCCCCTGCCGCAAAGATATCCATATCCGATACATCCATACTGCTAGACAGAGTAGTGACCAAGCGAATTATAGCAAATAATGGCGAAATTATAGCTAGAGAGAAGGCAAAGATAACAAAAGATATTATCAGAATGGCAAGAATCAATGGCAAACTATATGAGCTGGTCAGATATTCTATATAAGTCAACAACCATACGTATATGATACATTCGGTTATACGCCGCTATCGCAATATAAGATAGCGGCTTTTTTTGCATAAAATATACCATATTCCAAACACTAAATGTATGAAAAATCTGACAAAAAACTATAAGCGAAATGTTAATTTAATCAAGAAAGAACTAAGAGAGCGTGACGATGTTATATTGCGTGAAGTTTGTGTCGGCGAACACAAGTTTGCGGTCTTCTATATGCTGGGATTAAGTGATGCGGAGAATATATCCAAGCTAGTCATCGCCCCTATAATCAGTTACAGTGAGTATCCAGAAAATAATATACTACAGACTTTGCAAGACAATGTGCTGTTTTTTAGCGAAATAGAAACTGAGAAGAGTGTAGACAACATCGTGCTAAGTATCTTGAAGGGCGAGGCAGTGGTCATAGCAGACGATGAAAAAGAAGTAATTGTTTTAAAATCTGACAAACATAAGGAACGCTCCATCGCAGAACCACCTACCAGTGCAGTTATCAAAGGGCCTAGGAGTGGATTTGTAGAGAATATCAAGACTAACCTAGCATCTATCAAGAAGATATTAAAAACACCAGACCTCAAGACTATCCAGCTGACTATCGGAACTAGGACACAGACCATGGTGGCGATAACATACATAGACGGAATTGCTGACCCAAAGGTGGTGGAAGAGATTAAGAAAAAACTGGAAGCAATCAATATAGACGGCATCCTAGACACCTACTACATCTCACAGTACCTAGAGACAAGGCAACAGAGTATGTTCAAGCAAGTGGGAGTGACGGAGAAGCCAGATATTGCTTGCGGCAAGATGCTGGAAGGCAGAGTGGCAATACTGGTAGACGGCAGCCCAATAGTGCTGACACTTCCATTTATATTCTTCGAAGACTTGCAATCCAGCAACGATTATTACTCTGAGAAGACCCATGTATCTATGGTCAGAATAGTAAGGCTAATCAGCTTGCTTATCACATCTCTTCTACCAGGATTGTATATTGCCATAGAACTACACCACTACAAGATTATTCCACTGAAGTATCTAATAACAATCCTTAACACAACCCAAGGTCTGCCTCTGACCCCTTTACTAGAGTTACTCTTTGTTCTGCTGCTATTTGAGATATTATACGAGGCGAGCCTACGGATGCCCAGATATCTGGGTCAAGCTATGAGTATAGTAGGAGCATTAATTCTAGGCGACACCGCTGTCAAAGCAGGCATAGTGTCTCCCCCAGCTGTCATGATAATAGCCCTTAGCAGTATCTCGAAATATGTTATCCCAGATCAAGCCCCACAGCTGTCACTTATTAGACTGCTATTTACTCTAGCTGGCGGATTACTAGGATTCTATGGTATTACAGTTATGTTCATGTTCGGACTATTCTATCTGTCTGACTTCGACGCATACGGATCGGCATACTTGGCACCCCTTGCTCCTATGATTAGACGAGACATGAAGGATTATATTATTAAGTCAGACTTAACCGCTATGGACACACGACCAAAGAGTATATCTAACAAAAATTCAAGAAGGCAAAAGCAATGAAACAATTAACTAACAAACAAGCCAGCGTACTAATATTTTTATCTATTGTAGCACTAAAAGTAATAGTGTTGCCTTCTATCGTGTATTTTCATGCTGGCCGTAGCGGATATGTCACTATTTTCTTCGCACTGGCTGTGGATTTCGCCACAATGTTGCTATTCTTGCACATTATGAAGAAAAATCCAGATTGCAAGTTTTTTGACATTATGTCTAGCGCATTTGGCAAAATCGTTGCAAAGATTGTCATGTTTTTACTATTTGCATATTTTATTATCAAATCATTCTTGGTACTGAAATCGACATACAACTTCTTCGTAGAGGTCGTGTATGATAACATGAACTGGCTATTTTATCTTCTAGCTACAGTTACTTTCCTATTCTTTGTAATTAGAAAAGATCTAAGGATAATTGGCAGAGTAGGCGAGATAATATTCTGGGTCATATTCATAGCTATCAATATAGTCTTACTAATCACTAGTATCAATATGGATATCACATCAGTTCTGCCAGTATTTCCCAATGGCGCAGCACCAGTATTATCTACTGGGCTGCAATGTGCATATGCTTTTGGCGATTACACTATCATGATATTTTTAATGGGAAATATAAAATACAATAGACGAACACCAGCTAAAATTACATCATATGCATTCATGGGCATATCTACAATACTCAATTTCTTTATTGTATTCTTATGTAACTTTGGCCACACTGTGGTTAACAAAGACCTAGCCATTGCCGACCTTGCACTATATATTGATCTAGCAGTCACAGTCAGTAGATTAGAGTGGATAGCTATATTTATTTGGACTATTACACTCATCATGCAATTATGTGTCTATTGCTATTGTGCAAAAGCTTCTGCAGACTATATTGTACCAGCCAGATGGATTCCTCATACATCCAAGGCAATAATACTAGCACTAATTGTAACATACTGTATAGAAGAGATTACTAGCCATGCACTCATACGTTTTCTTCTGTCTTACGAATTTGGAATATTTGCTGTGGTTGTTCAAGTAGGCATCCCTATACTGCTATATATTGCGTATCTAATTCTTTCTAGAAGGAGGGACAGACGATATGCGAAAAATCTGGCAAAAAATTACTAAAAGTAGTATATTCTTCGTTCTCCTTGCCCTAGTCATAATCATGCTGCCAGCATCGATATATAAGACAGCCGAGAGCGAACGTCGTGCCATTACTGTCATGGTAGGTGTCAACGTAATGGAAGATAGCCCAGTAGACGAACAGGTCGAACTCAGTCTACTCTTTCTCACACCACAATCTAGCAATAACTTAAACAAAAACTACGCCATGGTCTCTGTCAATGGTTCCAACATATCAGATTGCCTAACATCGCTACAGATTAAGATAGGCAAGAAGGTCGGCCTATCGCATTGCCAAGTACTAATCATATCAGAGTCAGTAGCAAAGAGTAATGTCCTTAGCTACCTAGACTCTTTTACTAGAACCAATGACCTTACAACCAATGCCCTACTAATATGCAGCGAAGACCCCAAAAAATTGATAGAGGCACAGATATCAGAAAGTGAAGCTCTGTCTCTGGATTTGATGAATATCCTAAATTACAATTCTGATAACATCTACTCTACCAACCTCAACCTTGAGAAATTTTATTCCGAATACTTTGACGAAAGCAGTGTATCATATCTGCCCATAGTCAACGCCAAGGAGAATGAAGAATCACAGTCCGGCGGTGAAGAGTCTCAGACCTCGAAATCCAACAACGATAGCGGCAGCAATACTAGTAGCGAAAATTCCAATTCTGGCAACGATCGATCATTCAGCGAGGAAAGTAGCACTACCTCATCTGGCTCACAAGGTCCAGCGAAGAGTGAACTAGATTTTACTGGCAAAGTAGCAGTCTTCCAAGAAGGTACTATGGTTGCAACTTTGGAAAAAGATGACGCACAAATATTAAAGATTCTGTCGGAGAATATCCACGATAATGTCTTAAAGATAGAAAATGTGTCTACCCAGTACGCAGATATTGCAAACTATAGCATCCGCTTCAAAGACAAGGACATATCATATAATTATAATTTTGTAAATGGATATCCAGTGATGCAAATAGATATGAATATAGGATGCAAACTGATAGAAATTAATGCAGACAAATACTCACTAGACACCATGTCTGTAATGAATGCCCGCATTGACTCATCCCTAGAGAATGCAATAATTGCAAAATTAAAATCTATGCTAGCAGATGCCATTAACTTTGCTAAAGACAATAATATAGATATGTTTCAACTTAGAAAATATTTCCAGAGACTATGCACTGACCCGTGGCACGAATATATGCTAAATCTAGACGCAGACGATAACTTCATGCAAGGCATCCTATTCCTGTTCAATATCCATATAATAGATAAGTCGTAATATACAAAAAATGCAACACTTTTAATGTTGCATTTTTTATAAGTTTTTACTATGTTGTAGATATTTCAATTATATTCCACTTATTAGTTGTTACAGTACCACCTTGACCGTCATCAGCAGTCTCCAATTCGTCACCAGTACCTGTTGTTACATATATAACCATTGGCATAATCGAATTACCAGACTCTGTACTTGGCATTGGATAAATAACTTCTAACATCATATCGTTGTTATCAGCATTCATTCTGATTCCTTGGTTATACAATATATACTTAACTAGATTTGCAGCAGTCTCATTATATTTACTAGAATCAGCACCCAGCAGATATATTGCAAGAGTTGATGTAAGAGTATCAGTCTCTGCCCCAGCAGCTGTATGAGTACAAGCATACTGCAGACTGCTTACAGCATTAGTCATACTAGGATTGTCAGCATATGCAGTATATTTTGAAACAAAGAATGCATCGATATCAAATGTTCCACCACCCATCAGAGTTCCAACTCCAGTCAGCAATTCCGTAACTAATGAGGTTACTTGATTAGCCATTAGACCAAACTCTGCAGTCTGTTCGTGCTCTGACAATGTAAATGCATACATTCCTTGATCGTTAGCTCTTACTCCTGCCTCTGCAGCAAGCATATCCATATTCTTAGTGGATACAATTTCTCCCTCCAAATAATACCAGCCAATCACATCACCATTCTCATTGTATTCATAGCCTGCAAATTGATCTTTGTGCTCATCTGTAGCTAGAGTATTCATTGGCATTATTTTCTTTGTTCCACCAATGTGCGTCTGCACTCCATATTTCTTAGCATGGTCATCACTCTCTGCCTCTTCTGGAATATAAACAAATGGTACATTAATGAATTCTACGCCATCTGTGTTACCTAAATTTTTTAACGCACTACCATGGAAAGTCTGTATTGTTCCTTGCAATTGAGATTTTAACAATCCAGCCAATGTACTAAAGTTAAATATTTTGAACCAAGACTCATCTCCAGTAATGTAGTTTTCAATCTTGGAATTTGTATCAATATAGATAGTAGGAACAATTGCCTCAAATCCCTTTGTATCAGCCAGATGAATAGGTAGACCACCTTGGTTAATTATTTCACTATTAAATACTTTGACAGATAAGCCATTCCAACCATATAGACTGCTCATGTATGTGTTATTAACCTTAGTATAGTTCAATTCTGTAGTACTATTGTAGACATATCCAGAACCTACATCACCAGCACCTGTACAACTGTCATTTCTTACTGCATTACATGCATTTGATACTGTGCAATTATTCAGAATAATACCACTATTCTCTGCAAAAATAGCAGACATAGAAGCGCTATTCTTTTCTTCAATCTCTTGCTGAGCTGCAGCTGTGTTGTCACCATTTTTGGTATATATAGCAGCTTCTTGATCGCTTGTTAATTTGTTACTATTGATTGTAATATTGTTGAATATAGCTACACTACCAGGAGCTTTTCTCATTTGATATCGGAATACACCTATCTGAGACTTAGCTAGAGTGAAGTTCATTCCGTTAGATAGTGTTCCAGTCTGTCTGTTCTCACCCTCTTCAGAATCTCCCTCTTTTGTGCTATATGCAGTATTAATTCTTGCTACCCCACTAGCATCTATTGTACAATGATTACCATTGATTACAATACGATCTGCAGTAGTAGTTGTGTTATCTGCTCTCTTATATATATTGCCGTCAGTCTTGTATACACCTGCAGTAGTAGAAATATTTGCAGCACTCTTGTCGCCTGTAAATGTAGACAGATTGTATTTACTATCAAATACATTTCTAGACTCTACGTTATTAGGCGTGCCGTCAGCATGAGTCTGTTCTGCACTCAATTCTGCAGTAATATCTCTATGGATATTAACAATATGAATATTCATATCGCCATATGCATCCTTTAACTCTTGGTTAGTATATACGTTGACACCGCTATTGACAGCGATATCGAATGTTAACACTGCCTCAAGACCAGATTTCGTAACATCCAAATTATTGTTACTGTCGAAATATATTGCCTTCGAAGAATTTCTAATATATGGCATATACACATCCACTTGGTACGCAATATCATATGCACCTATTGCAGAATTGAAATTGAAATATTCGCCATGCGTAGCATCCCTCTCTACTGCTAGGCTAATGCCGTCAGTGCCTTGCGTTGTAGATATAGTCTTGGCAGAAGGACTATAATATGCAGTATCTGCATTTATCCATTCTTCTCCATTATATACCTTGAATTGATATACAATAGCTTCGCTATCCGCAAAATCATAATTACTAAAATTATCACCCAGACTATCTTTTACTGATATATCGAATTTGAATCCATTAGCTGAACCTACTTGATATTCGTTAGATACAGAATCAGCCTCTTGGTCTAATGAGCCAGCGACACCTGCTTTGAAATTAAGTATACTCTCACCCACTTCTACAGTTGCAACATTTTCTACAACTTGGACTACTACAGTCTTGTTTCCCCTCTTCAATAAGAAAGTACCAGTCTTGTCCGAAGTTGTTATCGCTGTTTTCATTCCATTATCTTGCTCTGTTGGCTCAGACGCCTCTACAATATTATCATTATCTTCTACTGTATAATTATTTGTAAATGATGTATCTACTATGTTGTATGTTCTGTTAGTAAAGAAAACATATTTTTGCAATGACTCATCTTCAGACTTCCTTACTGCAATAATTGTCTCTTCACCGGTTATTGTTACAATTGTAGCAGTTGAATATTCGCTGGATGCATCGGCTACATACCCATACTTGCCAGTTTCTTCAAACTTTAATACAGCCTTTACCCTAACTTCCTTATCTCCACTACCTATTAATTGTGTAGTTGTGTCAAAGGAATTAGTTTTTGTTTCATACTCTTCGCCAGCAATTTCTATAATATATGATTCAGCCCCTGCCACAGCATTCCATGTTATAACAGTTGCATCACATTTAACGTTTGTAGGAACATCTAACTTCTCCACATATCTAGCATAAATTCTGCCGTCTGTAGGCGTCTCTACAGTACCGAAGCTAATCTCACCGTCAAACAGCTCGCCACCATCAGCTGCTGTATACCAACCTATGAATACATAGCCAGCCTTAGTATTGGCTCTAATACTATCATACAGCGCATCCTCGCTATATCCTGTAGCTGTAGTCCAGTTAGTCTTGAAAGTTCCAGTCATTTCCAATATAGGCGTTGCACTATATGTAGATGTAGCGAAGTTATAATCATATGCGCTAATTTTGTAAGAATTGATAGTATATGTTGCATCTAGCTGAATATTACCAAATGAATTCGCAGGAATACTTGTTCCAATATTGTATCCAGCCAATCTTTTTACACCATCTATTACTGCCGGTGATTTCAATTTCCAGCCAGTGAAAGTATAACCAGGCTTGTACAGTTCTTGCAATGTCTTAGCTGTATCATATGTATAATTAAATAATCCAGTTGTGTCATTAGGATTATCCCACATCTGATTGCCTATTCCAATATCAGAACTATCTGATGTATAGGTAATGGTATATGCATTATCTTTTGCTATTACATCAAAATCCCAAACATTATTGACATCTGCCGTGCTCTGGATTCTAATAGTAAATGTGCCAGCAGTATTTATAACTAATTGATTGCTAACAATACTAGCTGCACTAGTATCACTAACAGATACTATAGTCGCATTAGGGAACGAATATGTTACACCCTTGATTACAGCATAATCATACTGCGTAGCTTCCTCAGTGTAGTCTGTGTATAGGTCTGCAATATCTGCAGCATTGTAAGGAAGATTGGATATTTCCCATATTGGATACAAGTCTATGTCCTCTGCTCTGGTCATGGTAATAATATCTCCGGCCTCTAATATATCGCCAGTACCTTCTATTCTCCAACCTACTTGGGTGAATCCTGGTCTAATATATTCTTCTGCTGGAATAGTAAATGTGCTATCGTAATCACAATTCATCTGTGCTATAGCATTACCCTCAATAGCACTGCCACCTTTTACAAAATTAATCTTGTAATTATTTGCCTTCCACTGAGCATAAAGAATTGTTCCAGTGGATGATAGTTTTACACTATCACCAGCACTATACTTAGTACCAGTTCCGTCCGCCTTTGTGTTCCAACTATCGAAGGTATAGCCGACTCTTGTATATGTATTAGCCTTGATAATGAAATTACTATCATATACAGCATTGCCGTCTACCAAAGCAACTCCTTCTGCGCTAGCTGCATTCTTATCATACACTACGTTATATTTATTAGCAGACCACATAGCATATAATGTCACTGGGCTAGTGCTGTCCATATCGTAGGCAGCACCAGACGAATAGTTTTGACCACTACCATCTGCTGCTGTATTCCAGCCCACAAATGTATAACCCTCTCTTGTAATAGATGTAGTATCGTTAGACAGAGTACCATTCTGGGTATATGTAATAGGTGTATTAGCGATAGTTCCTGTTCCACCATTAGCGTTGTATATTACATCTATGGTAGCTAGCTCCCATTTGATATACAAGGTAACATCTTTTTTTACATCAGCCAGTGATGTTGCAGTAAATGGAGTCTTGTACTCCTCATCCAGATACACACCAGCTATCCTGTATCCAGGCTTAGTTACCCCTAGATCAGATATGACACTATCTACATCACTCTTATAACTATCCTTATCATACTCTATCTTAGCTGGGGAGCCGTATTCTGTATCGAAATGAATATATACCTCACCACAGCCAATTAAACCCATTGCAGCACCTGCCAGCACTGTGGAGCAAGCAATTATATTTTTTATCTTTTTCATTTTTTTTCTCTCCTATTTTATAATAGTTTGTGTAAATTCTTATTTTTTAGCCATTATTCCATTGGCAGATCTTCAACCTCTTCAGATCCACTATCTTGCAATGCCTTATTCAATATAATTAATCGATCTTTTAGATTAGATCCGTCTTTTGACATAACTGTTACTGTTATTGATTTAAAATTCCTATAAGAGTCTTCATTGAAGCTCAAAAATCCAGTCTTAGATATAGTTACCATTTTTTCATCACTAACAGAGAATGTCATGTCTATATTAGTTGTATCCAGAGGCTTGTAACCTACCATAGAATATATATCTATACTCAGGTTGTCCTTATTAATCTCGAAATACAACACCTTGCCACCAGACTTATTCGTAATAATCTCTTCGTCTTCGAAGTATATTTCTTGCATCATTACTTTTGGAATCAAGTACTCTGGCAACTTGCCAAATACAGATACTAGCACTACTCCAAGTAATGCAACTAGTAATGCTAATATTAATGATATCTTCTTACTCATCATTCACCCCCTAGTACTCTATCCTCTTGAAATATACCCTAAGGTTCTTGACAAACAAGAATAGTCTTAGCCCAAAGAATGCTAGTGCAATAAGAATAATCTTATACCAAGCTATGTCCATCGCGTCATATAGTAGCAGCATTGCAATCAATCCTACAATTAACGCCATCATCATGCCTATCTTGACAGACTTGTTGGCATTGACATTACCGTCTGCCTTGCCAGTCTCTGCATAGTCTCTTAGCTTTGGATTAAGTATATCTAGCTGGAACGACCACAAGATATGTGCCCAATTGGCTACTATCATTACCGCACAGGTCTCCCATATGTAAGGAATAGTTATTGCACTGGATATACTCATTAGACTAGAGCTAAGAATAATGAATAGCGTACTTACTGCAAAGTTCATTATTATCTTAGCCCACACCATGTTGGATGTCTTGGACGGAGCCGTCTTCAATAGTACAAATTCTCCACCCTCGACTGTTATTGCCGTAGCAGACTGAGTGTTGCAGGCTGTAATTAGCATCAATCCAACTAGGATATTAATACCCGACACCATGCATTGTCCCAGTGGCGATATTATAATAGCACTAAATGCTGCATTCATCACAAATAATATAATAGGCATTGCTATGATTAGAGTATAGTCATTCAATACTTTGTTGAAATTCCTAATAGTTAACTTTAGCTCCTTGTCCATAAATGCCCATAAAGTATTTTTTTGTTTAGACTCTTTTGACCTTACCACCTTTGCCTTGGTAGAATGCTCGCCAGACTTGCTTGCCAAATTGAAATATAGTGGCATAGATATATAGTTGGTCAATAGCACTGTAGCTACAATTATTAGCATTAGCCATAGGCTATTAAGCCAGACATTGATATTATACATTATATCTGTAATGAAATTATAGAATAATCCCCATTGATTGGCCGATGCAATGAATGACATGAATCCATTAACGAATTTGTTATACATTGCCACCAACCTAAATGGCTTAGGGATGCCATTGACCAGTGTCATAACCAAGAAGAATATTCCTACAATTATTCCCAGTATGACTATTACATATATCCATGGCCATTTCTGGAACACCTTCTTGATATAGCTTAGTGGGATAGACAGTAATGCGCCTATGAACACTGGGAATATTGGGATAATCGCCAGCATTAGGATGCTAATGAAGAAGTAGCCTATGCCTACGCTATTTAGCAGTCCAAATGCAACGAATAGAGGTAGCAAGAAATATAAATTTTTGTTAAATTCATTAAGATATGCTACGACTAGTTTACTGACAAATACTTCGTTATGATTTGCCGGATACGACAGCAAGATTGCATTGTCCTTGCTGTTATATAGGATTGACATCAGCGACCATGTACAGGTAACAATGCTGATGTATTGCGATACAAATAGCAAAAATGTTAGCACGCTTTTGTTAATTGGGAAGAATAATGTATCCTTGACAAATCCAAAAGCTAAATATATGGCTGCTGTCACAACAAATATGATCAATGCCTTGATTAGCACATTTGCTATCATCTGCTTCTTTGTATGCGATAATTTCTTTCGTCCCCCTAATTGCAAGAGGGTCAGTGTTTTGATTCTCTGAAACATAATTTTCCTCTTATAATTAGTGGTTTATTTCTTTGCTGCAGTGCTTTGTGCTACCACAGTCTTCTTAAATTCTTCTGCAACAGTCTCGTCCGCTGCGTCCAGATATATATCTTCTAATGACATCTTCTTCGACTTAATCTCTTCGCTGCTGTACTCGCCGACTAGCTTGCCGTGCTTGATTATTGCCACTCTGTCACACAATTTCTCTAGTACCTCTATTACGTGGCTAGAGAAGAATACTATATGACCATTGTCCGCCATCTCACGCATTAGTGCCTTGATCTGGTGACTACTGATTGGGTCTAGTCCTGTTAGTGGCTCGTCTAGCACCCACACCTTTGGATTGTGGATAATAGATGCAATAACAACCAATTTCTGCTTCATTCCGTGCGAATATCCCTTGATCTCTCTGTCTAGGTCATTCTCCAGGTGGAACATCTTGGCATATCTATCCAACCTCTCCGCTCTATCTTCCTTAGACACCAGATATAGGTCTGCGACATAATTAATATATTCTCTGCCTGTCAATTTCTCGTACACAGCATGGTTATCTGATACATACCCTATATTCAGCTTTGCCTGCAATGGCTGCTTGGTTATATCATATCCACATACTTCAATCTTGCCATCAGTTATGCTTTGGATGCCTACCAAACTTTTGATCAGAGTAGACTTTCCCGCACCATTGTGGCCTATGAATCCAAATACTTGACCAGCCTTGACATTTAATGAGAAATCATCTACCGCCTTCTTGGTGTTGCCCGCATATATTTTTGTAAAATGAGATATCTTTATCATGTTCTTTCCTCTTGGGTTAATTGGTTTTGTAATGTCACCGTCCAGCGACTTCTTCAAGTGCCTTAGATCTAGCACATCCATCTTTTCCAGCTCTGCTAGTCTGGCATAATGGTCCTTGACCTTGAACATCCAGTCATATATGATCCAGACGATAAATAGTAGCAGAATGTAGCCAAAGTATATGACTATATCATACAGCCATGCAGTAGAATACACAACATCACCTATTGTTACACTCCATACAAAGTTATGTTGCCAGTCATACAAGAACTTGGCATGCTTGGACACAACATCACCTTGTAGGAAGAAATAGTCTACAGAGTCGAATGTATTGATCCACGCATTGGCTACAATCATACAGACGAAATATATCGTGAATACCCCTATTGCCCCCCGCATATATTTCAGATTTGGTCTAGGGAATACATCTAGCAGCATTGCCAGCACTGGAAGGAAGAATACATAGATATGATTGTACCAGTATCTGATATTACTAGCCAAGAACAACGATCCCTCTATGTCTGGCATCAGCATCGCAAACAATGTTCCTATAACATTGACAAAGAATGTAAAATGATATAAGCTGGTCAGATTGAACACAAATGCAATAAATATCAAGAATACTCCGGTATTGCATAGATGCAGTGGTAGATTAGTCCAAGACAGGTTATTGACATCTATAGTGTAGCAGAACGTAACCACGCACGCCGAAGCCAAATATATAAGCATTGTCCTGTTATTCTCTTTACTCTTTTTTCTAAACACGAAATACAGAAGTATAAGTATACCGAATGAGAAATACAACACTAGCCTATGAGTTAGATTGAAGTCCAATGCTTCGTCACCAAATTGTCCAAACAGCGTCTCGAAGAAATTAACTGGCAGACTGGCTAATATTAGACAAGCAATTACTCCTAAATATGAGCCTATCTTGAATGACTTCCTCCTCTCCTCAAATTCCATAACAAATCTGTACATATAATAGAAAGATATGCCACCCATTAAGACTATCTCTAACGCATATTGTATAGCACGGAAATTGTTAAATGAAGCATTTGCGTCACCTAAAAATGATATAACATTTTGTTTGTAAAAAATAATGTTTAGTAGCACCACTATTGGTACAAATGTAGCTAGTAAGTTCTTAGTGGTCTTTGTGGATCGGAATGGCTCTATTGCGGTAATTAAGACAGCTACCACAGTCACACACTTTAGTATCATCATCATTACTATCATACCACTGGACATATACTCGCTACTCAGTGCTACGATATCATCAAATGGGTCATTCTGCAGCAGCCTTAGTGCATACACCACGATAAATATCCCTGCAGCAATCTTGAGCCAGATACGCTCTTCCATAGGGAATTTCTTGTGCCACACATACAGCAGAATGGATAACAGCACGACGCTTATCGACATAATTGCATAAATCATATTGTTCCTCATTGTACAATTAGAAAATATATATTTCTAATATAGTTTTTTATTAAATGTATCTTTTTATTCAATATAATGCCTACAATTGTTAATAAACTTCGTATAATATACCATATGCAGTATCACGAAGAAGAAAATGTGTATTCCTACCTCTACACGCTTTTCCCCATATCGACCCACAAATAAAAATAATATCCATCAGCTGCATAGCAAAGGACGTGGTTCATTCAGGATATGAAATATTAATCCTTCCTCTTTCTTGCCACACCCTATCCTAGACCTATTAACAATAGTTTTGACAATAATTAATTTTCTTCTTTTTGTTTTTGCGATTGAAAAAAACTTTTTTTGCACCAAATATTTTGCAAAAAATAGTTATATTGCCGTAGGACTACGCGCCAAACAAGAACGCAAGATATGATTTCTATATCTTCTTACGCTCTTAGTATACACATTATATTTTTTCTCCTCTACACGCTCCAGCGTATAGATTAGCACATTAATCAGCCAATGCAGTAGTATCACTACACCCTGCACCAACATTAACATCATGCATATATTGATTAAGAGTAATATATTGCTATTAATGGACACCGCATAAGTCTGCACAGCAAGGGCTACTTGTCTAAACATATCTATGATATTGACCAATATCGCATCAATAGAGACACCCTTGTAATTCATTATTACAAATATCGAAATTGTAATAAACAGCACAAATAATACTGCCTCATGGGTCTTTGACATCTTCTTCCAATATCGCTTGATCATGCTAATAGTACCATATATAACTAGAGACCACAACGCAATAATAATGCCTAGGGCTATTAGCACTAGAACACAATTAACAAAAAACACTGGAGTAACCCTAGTAAATATACCATACGCAACATAGAATGGAGTCAAGAACATAGTCTGACTAATCATTGTGTCGCGAAATACTAATAATATTTTTTTAAAATACTTTCTTATCTTGCCATATACAGCTATATCGCTAACCTCCGCCTCGCTAAAGGTCCTTGCAATATCATTCATAGTTACCTTGTATAGCAATACCACATCTATCACAAACGACACAGTCACTAATAGTTCGTGATTAGACACTATTCCTATGAAGTTAGACAGAAAATCCAACCCAATATAGTATAGCAGAGTAATAAGGCTGGTCATCAATAGTATTACAAGGGCAAAAGATGCATGACTGCCCTTCTCCAAGCAATCATTAGCATTTCTTCTTAAAACAACTTTCCTCATAAATGCCAACATGTCATATTCGTCCAATGTTATAAATTACAGCCATATTATATCATACATATAAATATTAGTAAAACAATATTGATCAATTTACTATTTACAATAATTTACATATTTTTACAAATATCGCTATAAAGATATGAGCAGCAAAGAATATTACAAAAATTATTTTTTGATTACAAAATTATTTGCTAACTACTCAACAATTGTGCAATAATGATAAAGTAAGGAAATATAAGGAGATACAACATGTCGAAAATAATTGACGGCAAATCATTAGCTAAGCAAATCAAAGAAGAAGTAAGCAAAAAAGTGGCGAAATATAGCCAAAAACCAAAACTTGCTTGTATAATGGTAGAAGGCAACAAAGCAAGCGAAGTATATGTAGCATCCAAGCAAAAATCCTGCAGCGAATGTGGTATGGAATCAATCCTAATTAGGCTGCCAGAAAATGTGACAGAAGATGTGCTTTTTTCCACAATTGATAGATTAAATGTGGATAAATCTGTATCAGCTATATTACTTCAATTACCTCTTCCGTCACACCTAGACGATGTAAGGGCAACCAATAGAATTGCTCCAGAAAAAGATGTAGATTGTTTAACATTTCTTAACCTAGGAGCTTTAATGAGCGGCAAGGGCATCATCGCTCCCTGCACAGCTAGCGGAATAATGAAGATATTAGAACACGAGAATATAGATTTGTGTGGCAAGAAAGCAGTAGTAGTGGGCAGAAGTCTGCTAGTGGGCAAAAGCGTAGCCAACCTTCTAGAACAGAAGAATGCAACAGTAACTATCTGCCATAGTAAAACTGTAGACCTTGCAGCAGAATGCAAAAAGGCAGATATCTTGGTTGTAGCTGTAGGCAAGTGCGAGATGATAACTGCAGATTATGTCAAGGAAGGTGCTGTAGTCATTGATGTGGGCATCAATAGAACAGACGACGGAATCAAAGGCGATGTAAAGAGTGAAGAAGTAGCTAAGATTGCATCATACATCACTCCAGTGCCTGGCGGAGTAGGCCCATTGACTGTAGCGTGCCTAATGGAGAACACTGCCCTACTGCACG
This sequence comes from uncultured Christensenella sp., assembly GCA_964434145.1. Taxonomy (GTDB): domain Bacteria; phylum Bacillota; class Clostridia; order Christensenellales; family UBA1242; genus UBA11490. The sequence continues at coordinate 86,310 of CAYSUG010000002.1, forward strand.
AAGAACAGTTGAGAAATAAGTAAATAAGTATACAATATACAGGAGAAAAGAAAATGAGTTATGCAGACAAAGTATTTGTTCAGAATGTAAAAGATATATTAGAAAATGGCGTATGGGATACAGATAGACCGGTTAGACCTAGATGGGAGGACGGCACCCCTGCCCATACGATTAAGAAGTTCTGTATTGTCAATGAATATGATCTAGCAAAGGAATTTCCTATCATCACCCTAAGGCGTACAGCATGGAAGAGCGCAATAGACGAACTCTTGTGGATATGGCAGAAGAAGAGCAACAACATCCACGAACTAAATAGCCATATCTGGGACAGCTGGGCAGACGAGAACGGCTCTATAGGCAAGGCCTATGGTTATCAGCTAGGTGTTAAACATAAATACAAGGAAGGGATGTTCGACCAAGTAGATAGAGTGCTGTTTGACCTAAAGACCAACCCTACTAGTAGAAGAATTATGACAAATATATACAATCACCATGACCTGTCAGAAATGGGACTGTATCCTTGCGCATATTCTATGACATTCAATGTCACTGGCAACAAACTGAACGCCATCTTAAACCAGAGATCGCAAGATATGCTGACTGCCAATAACTGGAATGTATGCCAGTATGCAGTGCTGGTGCATATGTTCGCACAATGCTCTGGACTAGAAGTAGGCAAATTAGTTCATGTCATTGCTGACGCACATATATACGATAGACACATCCCGATTATCAAAGAGATAATAGAACACGAACAACATGACGCACCAAGATTTGTTATGAACAAGGATATTACCAATTTCTACAACTTCAAGGTAGAAGACTTCTATTTCGAAAACTATCAGTACAACGATAAGAAATACAAAATCGAAGTAGCAATCTAGAGGAGGATCATAGATGAACTTAATCGTCGCAGTATCCAGAGACTATGCCATTGGCAAGGATAACAAACTACTATTCAATCTACCCACTGACCTAAAATATTTCAAAAAAATGACTACAGGCAAAGTAGTCGTTATGGGACAGAATACATATCAATCTCTACCAAAGAGACCTCTACCCAATAGAGTTAATGTAGTACTATCCAATGACCCAAAATTCATAGATAACGATGCTGTAATAGTAAGGACCGTACCAGCATTGTTGGAATATATCAAACAGTATCCAGAAGATAACGTCATGCTATGCGGTGGAGCTAGTGCGTACAACTTACTAATGGATTATTGCAAGAAGGCATATATCACTATGATAGACTCATCCGTCCCAGCAGATACTTACATACATAATTTGGACACAAGAGATAACTGGACCCTTACAAATGAGAGTGAAATAATGTCCGAGAATGGACTGAACTTTACATTTAGAGAATACACCAATTCTTCTCCAATTGAATATTGATATCAAAAAAACACAGCATATATACTTGCTGTGTTTTTTGACAATATATGCACACTTTTTTGACACTTTATAGCATATATAAGTTTGTCTCTATTTTTATTATTTAGTCCAAAATCTTTAGTAAAAAAACTTGCATCGTGATATACTACAAATATAAAGAGGTAATGTTATGGAAAAGAAAAGAATAGGCGTAGTAGGCAGTATCAATACCGACCTTGTATTCAAGACAGATGTACTTCCCAAAGTAGGCGAGACTGTTAACGGCAAAGAGTTCGCTATAATGCATGGTGGCAAAGGTGCCAACGAAGCAGTCGCTTGTGCTAGACTAGGTGCCAGCACAATGATACTATCCTGCATTGGCGACGATATGTTCAGCAAGAACGAGATTGCTAACCTGCACGACGAGGGTGTACATATTACAGCGGTTAGACAGTTGAAAAATACCCAAGGCGGCATAGCCACAATAATAGTCAATAACGGCAACAACCAAATAATCGTCGTTCCAGGTGCCAATACTAGACTAGATACCAATTATATCAAGAAATATACTAACAGAATCAAAGAATGTAGCATCATTGGCTGCCAGTTCGAAATTCCTATAGATTCCCTACTACTACTTAGTAGAATATGCAAGGAAAATAATATCAAATTAGTGCTAAATCCATCCCCTATCAAGGAGTATCCAAAGGAGCTGTTTGATAACGCCACATTCGTAGTCGTCAATGAGATAGAACTAAAGGAAGTTGCCGGATACAACCCAGCCAAACCTCTGGATGTACTAGGATTATATCCTAATAAATTAATCGTCACCCAAGGCAGTAATGGCGTGTATTATCACGACGGGAAAAAACTAATCCACGTCCCTAGCATCAAAGTATCTGTCGTAGATACAACCGGTGCAGGCGACACATTCCTAGGTTCATTCATGGTGGCAATCAATAATAATATTCCTATTTATGACGCAATAAGGTTTGCCAATATTTGTGCTGGACTCAAGACTACTAAGCTAGGTGCTCAGACCGCTATGCCTAGATTAAATGATGTAAAGAAATATATCAAACAAAATAAAATTGACTTAGACATAACAAAATTAAACAAATAAAAAAAGAGGACAAATATGAAAAAGCGAAAATTAATAATAGACTGCGATCCTGGATTTGATGATACTCTATCGCTTCTGATATTATACAAACATATTGACAAATTCGACATCCAACTAATCTGCTCTTCTGCAGGCAACACACCTGTTGAATTAACCACTAGGAACATTCAATGGCTAGCGAAGCATTTCTTTCCTGGGGTAAAGGTCGCAAAGGGTGCGAGCGAAGCATTAATGAAAACATTCAATCGCAATGCAGAAAATGTTCATGGCATTGCTGGATTAGGAGATTTCGTTCCCACAGAACAAGATTATCCTTACTACGAAGATTCTGTCGAAGCAATGTACAAAATTCTAAAAAGCAACGAAGAACCAATCACTCTAGTTACACTTGGTCCACTTACCAATATAGCAAGGTTATTCAAGAAACATCCTAGTGCAAAGAAGAAAATCTCTGAGATTTACTCCATGGCAGGCTCTAACACTGGCAGCGGCAATATATATCCATATGCAGAATTCAACAGTTGGTTCGATGCAGAGGCGCTGGACATTGTAGTAAAAAGCAAAATCCCAATCACTTTTAACTCATTAGAATTATCAGAATTCTCCAGATTCCCAAGAGAAGAATTCTTGGATAGAGATGCAGAAACACTGTGCCAATCACTATTAATGAAAATAATGGAAGGTGTCACAGAAATAAAAGACGAAAATAGTTACTTCTTGTACGACATCAACACAGTCTGTGCACTTATCAAACCAGACCTATATGACTATATTCCTTGTGATGTCACAGTATCTACCAATCCTAGCACATACGGCAAGACCCAAATGACATATAACCCTAATGGCATACATAGATATATGTCTATTAAGGATAATATTAGATTAAAGTCTTTTATCTTAGAAAATATATTTAGTCTGTAATGTCACAATGTATATATTTTTTGACAACAAATTAATAATTTATAACAAAAAAAGAGTAGACATATATACAGATCTACTCTTTTTCTTGTTCTACTAATTCTTTCCTTGCACTACGAAATTCTTCTTTTAACTCTCTCTTCTTTGCATCAAAATATTCTTCATTTGCGCAACGTCTGTCTGGATTATACAACGCATTCTCTTCTATAACCTCTAGATTGGATATTATCCTATTGACATTGTTTTTATCAAAGAATTTCGGATTAGCAATTGTAGCATAAACTACACCTTTTGTAACGTCCGCTAGATATGGATTATCTTCTAACACATACTTCAGCACCTGTCTACTCACCTTACCCTTGTATGCAGTGTCTCTAAGGAAATCAAATACATAGTCAAATGTAATATTGACACTCCTACTCTGATAAGTACAGCTATCTAGTAGATCCAGCCATGCATCATTAATGCCATATGCGCCACCCACTACATGCGGATCTGACACCTCCGGACAATTCATCTTCAGTTTCTTTTTTACATTATATACCGAACACTCCTCCAACATTTTGCCAAAGCCCGCCATGTAATCCAGCTCTATAGACTCAATACTTTTTTCTGGCAAATAATTCTTGAAGAAATTCTGTACATCCTTTATCATATCAACATTAACATTGGTTCGAAATGTAAACGCCCTGAAATCATCTGGCAGATTTAGCTTTCTATAAGCATCATTATTTTTCGCCCATCTCAGCTCTTCTTTTACTATCTTGAACACCCTACTATACAGATAATATATATGATGTCCTGCAGACCTAGAGAAATAAATGTACTTATCACTATTGGGATTAAATATCAGCTGACCGCCACCAGACAAAAGAACTCGCTTTACTGGCAAGTTCTTAGTATTAAGCCCGTCATCATAGCTGATAACTGATTGAACTCTGTACATTTCCCTTTTTTCCATACTAATATTGTAACACACATTCTATACACTGTCAATACACTATTTTTTCAATCAATGACACAAAAAAAGGGATAACCATACATAGTTATCCGTCAATATGCAATTCATCCTCATCGTTGCTATCGAACTCGACTGCAGCTTCAGTCACCAGCCTAGACTCTTCCTCATGTATGTTCCCAGTAGTCTGGTACGCCGCAATAGTCCTGCTACCGCCACCACCATTTCGCTTAGCAATCACACCTAGGTCTATTACTCCTTGCCCACGTAAGCTCACATATATTTGCTCTGGCATATTTTCTATGAATATTGTACCAACCTCTGCACCGCTTTCCTTTAACCCCTTGTCCACTATACCCAGCGTATCTTCAAATGTAGCACAGGCATCGTTAAATGCAGCATTATCTATCATCATAGTGACTAGTTTGTTATTACAATAATATTTCATTGTATTCATAGCCAGCTCTGTCAATACTTTTTTCGCCTCGCTATCGTTCTTGAAATAATGATCCTTGATTGCCATGTGGTCGAACTTGTACTGTTTTAGCTCCTCTGCAATCATCCTCGTCACACTAGAAGTCGTTTTGGAAGTAAAATTATTTGTATCTGTGATAATTCCTTGGAACAGACTCTTAGCAATAGTATTGTCTATCTCCAGCCTATTATTGCGTGCCAATAGATACAAAATCTCACACGTACTTGAGAATTTTGGTGCCACTATGTTATGCGTCCCGAACCACTCATTGGTGTCGTGGTGATCAATGTTCAGAATCTGTGGAGTACACCTCACCATACTAGCGTATTTGCCCACACGCTCAATGCTGGTAGAATCCAACACGATTGCTAGGTCATATGCACGCAAGGGCAGTGGATTGACCACCTCATCACGAAGAATGTGATCATACAGCTCTCCTATCTGCCCGTCAGAGAATACATCCACCACTTTGCCGTCGAAATTATTTTTAATAATATTCTTCAAAGCAAAAGAACCGCACAGCGCATCCGCATCTGGCGATAGGTGGGAGAATATTGCAATAGTCCTAGCCCTTTCAATATTTCCTAGGAATGCCCTCATATCTATCCTTCGTCTCCTAATGCCAGTATTGTATCACACTCCACCATTTTCGTCAATACCCATGCCATCCCAAGCCCTATACAAAAGAGTAAAAATGACTATATTTAGCCATTATTATATATTCGATTTTTATTTTTAATGGTTTTAAATTTCACTCTTGAAATCACTACATAAATATGATATAATATATATAATATGTGAGGATAGATTGTTGAAAAGAATAGAATTAGAGAAGAAGAAAAAGATATTAATAAGAAATAACCAAGGGCAGATTGTAGCGGTAGGCAGAGGCGAAAAGGGCTATTATATCCTACATGGCGACAGCAAAAATGGTCCATACAATATAGTTTTTTCACACAGATTCCAATCCACAAAGGCTAATGAAATAGACACTATGATAATGGGCTCTACTATGGAGTATATCGATACATTTGCTATCACAGAAGACGGATTGGAATTAGTGAACTGCTATGACGCCAGAAAGGATCTGGCAAAGACATTGATACGAAACATCAGTATTTCCCACGAGCCAGGAATGGCAGGCTGTAACTTGGTGTACAAGAACGGCATATATCATGTATTCAAGGATCCAACTGGGCAATATTTTGGCGTAGATCTAACCAAAGACATCAAGCACCATTCTGAGTACGAGAAGGCAGACAGTCTATACGAATTAACCGACATTATGATACAAAGAGGCTTGAAATTCTATAGCGAATATGATTTAAGAGAACACGAAAACATTCATATTAGAAATCTAATCTTTGGACTAAAATCAAGAACTTATACTACGGACGAATTCCTTAGTGCACCAGTCAGAGATGCCCTACAATCAATCAAGCAAAGGATTGGTGCAGAGGCATACAGGAATATGGATGAAGATATGACCATTGTCAGTACACATCACAGGATAATAGACCTAGAGAACCTTGCTCACGAAGTAGACAAAAAGAGTTTGGACATATTAAGGGATACACAATTAATACGCTTGACCGAGTTGCCTGTCCACAAGCAGAAACAATATATGCCACCAGTACTGCACACAGCAGTCAATGATATTGCAAAGGATATGTCTCAGAAATTCACAGAACTACAGATAACATACAAGGACGAGCTAGTATATGACAATCACCCCATGCTAGAAGAATTAAGTGAAGGAAAATATTTATGGAAGTCTACAAAAGCCCTAGCAGACAGCCACCCAGACACATATGACAGAATCAAGCATTCAATAGAAGATACATTCTACCATAGAGAAAAAGAGTAAAAATAAGGAGATTATTATGTCAGTTTTTCATGAAATTAATGACAAAATTAGTGCTAGTATTTCTAGCATCCTAGATAAATATAACATAACAGTACAAGACTATCTGATGACCCCTACCGACCCCGCTGCCCATAGAGAGATAATGGAAATCTTTGCACAAAACATCCCTAATAAAGCAATATGTGAGGCAGTTACTAGTATCAACAGAAATATTAGGATCGATATATCATCAGAAAGTACTAATCCTGATTATTTGGACAGAGATGATTATAGGCTAAGCACTATCATCATGAAATACACAACTGAATTCCTTGGCAATCATTTCACAATAGAGGATGGAAAAGCCATTACGACTAATGTAGAACAATTCCAATTTCCAGACATGTCAGACAATTATGACAAGCGTAAGAATATGGAATATATCAATTCTAAATTAAAACACGTTGACCCTGAGGTAAAAGAGGCAGTAGGATATGACAACGCAGAGCTGTGTATGCTAATAATGCCAGGCGGAACGTCATATTTCTCTCCAGTCGATCATGAAGAATTGGCACAGTGGCTGAATGTAAATGGAATCAATATTGACAAAGCTGTCAGATTTGAATCCAACAAGAAACTTGGCGATTTCGCCATGTCTTCTCTGCACAACAAATTCTTGTCCAAGACCAGCAATGATGACGCACTAATAGAGATAACCAATCCTCAGGCAGATATGTTAAGTAAGCTATACGGCACACTTCTCAAAGGTTGGGTATGGATGCAACCACTAGACAGCCAACTAAGAGCATCTAACGGACTAGGCATAGGAAAGAATGAAAAGTGGGACCAGGCGGGATTGTCTGGCAAGAATATCAAGAGACTACACAATCATTTGTCAGATTATTTTAGTCTAAAAGAATATATTTCAGAGATGAATTCTTCCAACAATTTTCATAACCCACTGCACTAAAAGATACGCTAGTAATATTGCTAGCGTATCTTTTATCTAACAGCAAGAATCTTGCCACACGCAATCTTAGCTCCAGAATTGCCAGACGGCTGAGTGGTGAAGTCATCGGGGTTGCTATGTATGATTATGCTACGCCCAATGACATCATCTATGTGAAATCTATCTGTCAGAGTCACTGCAAAGGCATAACCATTAGTACCAAACAGCGGTGGCAAATCTCCCGCATGATATGGATGCGATGCACCAGTGGGATTGTAATGCATTCCTACATTTGCAAATGGGTCAGCACTATCCCCAGTACACTCACCACCACTATGAATATGCATAGCAAATATTGGATCCTTTTCACCCTCGCCCAGCGGCAACCCCATTATATCTGCAACCACTATCACACCATAATCATTTTCATACATCCACACCTCACCTTGGATACTAGGATACTTCGTACTACCTTTTATCATTGCAACTGCCTTGGGTCGGGAAGAGAACATATTTGAGAAATCTGGATACATTTGTTACTTACCTTCTTTAATATTTATATATTTATGATATAGCAGTATATTTGGTTACATATATTTATTTAACACTTTACACAACACATACATACACTTTTTGACAAAAAACGGGTTTTATTTGACAAATTTAATTTTTTTGCAAATAATCCTTGACAACTCAATATTCTTTGTGTTATTGTCTTAACAATTAGATTTAAAAAAATAAATTAGGAGGTCAATAGCATGATAAATGCATATATTTTTAAATTTAATAAACAAATTTGTCATGCGAATGACGCTAATTAATATATTGCATTGCAGCTAATTTTTTCTGCAAAATTGATATGTGATTTGTTGCCTTCGTATGACTAGAATAATTATTTTTTACGGAGGTTTTTTTATGAATAAGAGAAAAATAAGTTTGGTACAATATTTCTCTAAATACAAGTTAGTTATTGCTTTGTACATCTTTGTGACACTACTAGCAGGTGCTTGCTCTATATTCTGCACCATTCTTCTGGCCGACGCCATAGAGTACATCACAGACTCAAATTTTGCCACAGCTATACAGCTGATGTTCTTTGGGCTAGGTATATATGTATTGCGACGCCTTTGCTGGTTTGTAGCAGGAATAATATATAACAAATATAGCGTTCAGATTATGTCAGAATTGAATGCAGACTTATCCAAGCAAGCATTCAAGCTTAATTCTAGAACTTACACCTCGCATGACACAGGCACATTTGTACAAAGAATAGTTCAAGACCCAGAGAGAGTCGTAGATAGTTTTGCTACTATTGTAGACCTTCTGGCAGACACAATTACTGCTATAGCTATGATGATATACATAGCCACGCTCAATTTATATATTTCTCTAATTCTTATAGTATTGATCATCGTTGCACTAATCATAGAGATTATCAGAATCAAGATTAGAAGAAAACTAAAATACACCCTTAGAAAGGAAAATGATAACATCAACTCTCTAACCACAGAAATAGTCCGAAGCGAGAGAGATATCAAATCACTTGCTCTAGAAGATAAACTAGCAGAGGTATCTGTAGATATGTATTCTAAGTACAAGAGAGCAATGTATAGGCACAGTAACTGCGATACATATTTTTGGAATATACGTAGCTTAATAATCGAGGTCGTCAATGTTTTGGTTTTGATCTTTGCCATTTACCTAATGTCTAAGCCACTGCTATCGCTTGCTACATTTATGATATTGTACTCTTATAGGCACAATATTTACGACATTGTCTGGGGCGTAGGTAATATTGCCAACAAGGTCTTGGATATCAAGGTTAGCTGCAACAGAATGTTCTCTCTATTTGACGAAGACGAATTTGTAACAGAGCAGTTTGGTGATACGCATCTACCTATCATTAACGGTGATATAGAGTTCAGAAATGTAGCATTTACATATCAAGAATATGAATTTGAATACAATCCTAAGACCAAAAAGAAGGATAGAAAGTTTATATCTGAGAACAAGATATTTGACAACTTATCATTCACCATCCCAAGGAACACAACTGCAGCATTTGTAGGAAAGTCCGGCAGCGGAAAATCTACAATTCTTAACCTAATGGCAAAGATGAATACTGTAGATAGTGGCGAAGTCTTAATAGACGGAGTCAATATCAACTCATTGGACAAAGACACACTAAGAACAAATTTTTCTTTAGTTAACCAATTTCCATATATATTTGACATGACCATCAAGGAGAATTTGCTACTAGCCAAGCCAACTGCAACCGATGAAGAAATTGTCCAGTCTATCAAATTAGCCGCTTTGGACACATTTTTAGCCACATTACCTAATGGCATCGACACCAAGGTCGGAGAGAGTGGAATCAAGCTATCTGGTGGCCAAAAACAACGACTAGCGATTGCCCGTGCATTCTTAAGACGCTCCCCTATTATCTTGTTTGACGAGAGCACTAGCTCTCTAGATAACTTTGCCCAAGAAGAGGTCAAGAAGAGTATAGACAGCATCAAAGGAACCAGCACAATCGTAATAGTAGCACATAGACTATCTACTATCAAGGACTCTGATATCATATTCTTCCTAGAAGACGGTAAGATAATAGACAGCGGAACATTTGACTATCTATATACCAATAACGAGAGCTTTCAGCGAATGTTCTTAGCAGAGAATATTTCCAACTTTCAATAATCAAACAAAAAAAACAAACTAGGAATAGTCCGCCTATTCCTAGTTTGTTTTATAAAATATAATCATTTGTTAAATTTTTTTGATGGTTTTTTTTCTTCGGTTGTTTGCTTTGTCTTATTTCTTTTATAATCATCGTAACCAGCGTAGTATGTTGTAATATTGCCGTCTTCGAACTCTATTGTCTTGTCAGCAAACTTATTGATAAAATACCTATCATGGCTAATAAAAACAAATGTTCCGTCAAAATTATCAATAGCATCCTCCAATACTTCTTTAGTAGGAATATCTATATGGTTTGTTGGCTGATCCAGAAGGAACAAATCAGGTTTTAATAACAATGCCTTTGCTAATTGTACAAGAGTCTTCTCACCACCACTCAAATCATTGTAACTTCTTTCTAACAAACTCTTATCTATTTTCAATCCTTCGACTACAGTATTTATGCTATAATCTATATCATAGCCACCTTCATTTGTAAATTCTTCAATAAGATTACAATACTTTGTCAATATCATATTGTATTGTGCTTCACTTAATTCCTGGGTAAATAATTCCTGGTATTCATTAATTCTCTTTTCTTTCGCAATCAAGTCTCCAAACGAATCTCTTAAGATCTCTCTTACAGCCCTCTTATCCTGAATGCTTGATCCTGTTTGATCCAAGTACGCAACTTTAGCCCCTTTCTTGATATTTACATTGCCAATATCTATTTTTTCTATTCCAGCAATCATTTTTAATAGAGTAGACTTGCCACAACCATTAGGGCCAACAATAGATATAGACTCTCCCTAATTCAGCGAAAAAGAGACATCTTCAAAGAGTTGTCCATAACCGAAATTTTTTGATAACTTATTAACATCCAAAATAATCATTTTACTTTCCTCTAAAGATAATAGTTCAGATAATTATATTCTCGTCAACACTGATTTGTTTGTAATTTTTCAGCACTGTATAGAGTTAAAATCAATATTTAATAAATCTCTCATATATTTCGCATTTCCAGTTTTGTATGGCATAATTATATCACCCAATAATCACAAAATACAACAACAAATATACCACTAAAAACATACTTGCTTTTGTACAATAAATATTACATTATTATTTCTCACCATTCCTTATCACAAAAAAAGCCAAAATTAAAGCAATTATTTGACAATTTAGAACTAGGATGATAAAATATAACACTATAGCTATTTCGTATAATAAAGAATTATATAATCAACATACATAACATTGGTTTTTATAATGTCTAAAGTACGTAAGTTTACTCAATGGAGGAAAAAATGGATAGATTGAATATACAAAGTCAAAATCTGGTGAATGAAAATATAGAGAAAATTGCTAAATTATTTCCCAACTGCATCACCGAGGGAAAAAACAAATATGGACAAATTGTTAAACTTATAGATTTTAACTTACTAAAGCAAGAACTTTCAGAAGAAATTGTTGAAGGCAATGATGAGAGATATACACTTAATTGGGCAGGTAAAAAACAATCAATTCTAACAGCAAATTCCCCTATTTACGCCACACTTCGCCCTTGCAAAGAAGAGAGTGTTGATTTTGATAACACCAAGAATATCTATATCGAAGGAGACAATCTTGATGCATTGAAGTTGCTAAGAGAGACATATCTTGGAAAAATTAAAATGATCTACATTGATCCACCATACAATACTGGCAATGACTTTGTTTATGAAGACGACTTTGCTACTTCTGCCGACGTTTATCTACACGCCAGCAAATGTTATGACGATCAAGGCAACAGAATGTTTCAGAATAATAACTGCAATGGTCGATTTCACTCTGATTGGCTTTCTATGATGTATTCTAGGTTAAAAATTTCAAGAGACCTACTGTCAGACGATGGTGCAATTTTCATATCCATCGACGACAACGAAGTCGATAATTTAAAAAAAATAGCAAATGAAATTTTTGGAGAAAAAAACCAAGTAGCTTGCATAACTATAAAAGGAAATCCTAGAGGACGACAATCTAGTTCTTATTTTGCACAAGTTCACGACTATCTACTTGTTTATCGCAAAACTGAAGATTTGGAACTAATTGGATTTGACATATCTGAAGAAGACAAAGCAAAACGTTTCAATAAAATTGATTCCGATGGCGAATTATATGAGGAATGGGAATTAAGAAAACGTGGTGCCGATTCGAGACGAGAAAATAGCCCCAATTTATGGTTCCCTATTTATTATAATGTGTCAACAAATGAAATCTCTTTAGATAAATTAGATGGATTTGGTGTTGAAATAATACCCAAGTTAAGTGACGGAAGCGATGGTCGTTGGAGATGGAGTAAGACAAAAGTTATCTCAAATAAAGAAAAGTTATATGTAAGAAAAAACAACAATGGTATTTACAATATTTATGAGAAGAAATTAGTAGATGAAAAATCAAAACAACTAGCTCCCACAATATGGGATTATTCTGATATAAACACTGAACTTGGAACAAAATTAGTTAAAAGTTTGTTTAATAATAGAAATTATTTTGACTTCCCTAAGCCAGTTGGACTAATACAAAGAATATTACAGCTATTTGACGATAAAGAAATGTTGGTTTTGGATTTCTTTTCAGGATCCTCCACCACAGCCCATGCAGTTCTAGAAGAAAATGCTATTGATTCTGGCAATAGAAGATTTATTATGATTCAAATTCCAGAAAAATGTAACGAAAAATCAGATGCATTCACCGATGGATATTTCACTATACCAGAAATTGCAAAAGAAAGAATCCGTAGAGCCGGAAACAAAATCAAACAAGAAAACAAACAATTAAAACTAGATACAGGATTTAGAGTGTTCAAACTCGATAGCAGTAATATGAAAGATATTTACTATAGACCTACTGAGTTAAATCAAGCATCTTTACTTGATTATGTATCAAATATTAAAGAAGATAGAACTCCAGAAGATTTACTATTCCAGGTTATGCTAGATTTGGGCTTTATGCTTTCAAGTGATATAAAATCTATAGACATCAGCGGAAAAAAGATATTCAGTGTAAATAACGGCGAACTAGTATGTTGTTTTGATAAGGATTTAACGGATGACTTAGTTACGGAGATTGCAAAAATGCAACCGCTTTATGCAGTATTTAGAGATGCCAGTATGTCATCAGATAGTGTTGCAATCAATTTTGATCAAATTTTTGAGACTTATTCACCTAATACAACAAGGAAGGTATTATAAAGAATTTTGCTTCTTGCACAAATATTTAAAAATCTTACACTTTGCTAAATAAAATTATCCAGGAAATAATTTATGAAGTTCAAATTTAAAACACAGCCATATCAACAAGATGCTGTAAATAATATTTGCAGAGTCTTTGAAGGACAACCCTATATTGATATGGTTAAATATACAACAGAATTAGGAATAAAAAAAGAAAATGATGGTTTGCTTCAAACCAATTTTTTCGATGCATTTGAAAAAAATGATGATGGTTTTGAAAATGCAAATATTCTTCTCGAAGATTTTCAACTATTCCAAAACATCAAAAATATTCAACAAGAAAACAACTATAGATTATCAGACTCTCTTATAAATGATCTAGGAAGATGTTCGCTTGATGTTGAAATGGAAACAGGTACGGGTAAAACTTATGTTTATATTAAATCCATTTTTGAATTAAATAAAAGATATGGTTGGAGTAAATATATTATTGTCGTGCCCAGTATTGCCATCCGCGAAGGAGTAAAGAAATCTTTTGAGATGATGTCTGACCACTTTATAAATCAATATGGCAAAAAAGCAAGATTTTTCATATACAACAGCAAAAAGCTATCCATGATTGATTCTTTCGCTTCATCTAACAACATACAAGTGATGATTATAAATATTCAGGCATTCAATGCACGTAATGCTGATGCTAGAAGAATTGATATGACACTTGATGAATTTCAATCTCGTAGACCTATAGATGTTCTTGCAAAGACAAGACCAATTCTCATACTTGACGAACCACAAAAGATGGGTGGAAACACAACACAACAATCTTTAAAAAAATTCAACCCATTATTTAATATTAACTTCTCTGCCACACACAAAAAGCATAACAACTTAATATATTCCTTAGATGCCTTGGATGCTTACAATAAAAATCTGGTTAAGAAAATTCAAGTTAAAGGTTTTGAAATTAAAAACTTGCGCGGCACAAACGGATACTTGTATTTGCAAGATATTATATTATCGAAAAACAAGCCTCCGATGGCTAAGCTTGAATTTGAAATCAAATATAACAAATCAATCAATAGGGAAACAAGAATTCTTGGTGTTGAAAATAATATCTATAAAGAATCCAAAGAAATGGAACAATACAAGGATGGATATATTATCAAGGAAATTAACCCATTTACAAACACAATTACATTCCTCAACGATATACAAATTAAGAGAGGTGAAGTTGTAGGAGATATATCTGACAAAGATATAAAAAGAGTTCAGATAAGAGAGACTATCCTTTCCCACCTACAAAAAGAATCCACTCTTTACAATAAGGGAATTAAATGCTTGTCATTATTTTTTATTGACGAAGTAAAAAAATATCGAGATTATGATATGGTTGATGAGAAAGGTGAATATGCAAAAATCTTTGAAGAAGAGTATTCCAATGCAATAAAAGACTATAATACGCCATCTGATACTCCATATACAAAATATTTAAATAGTATATCGCCTGAAAGTACACATAAGGGTTATTTTTCTATCGACAAGAAAGGCAAATTTATAGATTCAAAAGATAATAAAGAAACTGGTTCTGATGATATTTCAGCATACAGCTTAATTTTAAAAAATAAAGAAAGATTGCTTTCCTTTGAAGAACCTACCAGGTTTATATTTTCTCACTCTGCTCTGCGCGAAGGCTGGGACAATCCAAATATATTCCAAATATGTGCTTTAAAACCAGGTGGTGATTCTGCAATCGCTAAAAGACAAGAAGTTGGTCGTGGACTTCGTATCTGCGTTAATTCACTTGGAGAAAGAGCTGATGAACTTTATTGCAGCACAACTGGAAATGATTTTCATAAAATTAATATGTTGACAGTAATTGCGACAGACGGATACAAAAAATTTGTTTCTGATATTCAAAAAGATATAAAAGCAAACCTTTCTGAAAGGCCAACTAAAGCAAATAAAGAATACTTTAAAGGAAAAACTATTAGCAATGGTACAACTGCTATAATTGTTGATGATAGAACCGCCAATAGAATTGAAAGCTATCTGGATAATAATGGATATATCGACGATAACTATAAATTAACAAATGAATATTTTTCAGACAAAGAAAATAATACGTTAAAACATTTACCAGAAATTTTAAATCCTTATGCTGATAGTATTTTTAGATTAATTGATAGCATATTCAACGATAAAATACTGTATGAGATGATTGAAGACGCTAATAAAACAATAACTATCAATAATACTTTAAACGATAACTTTTTTAAAAAGGAATTTCAGACCCTTTGGAATAAAATTAATCACAAATATTCATACTCAGTTGATATTGATAGCGATAAACTTATTACGAATGCTATAGCGCATATAGATGACAAATTATATATCTCTGAACTAAAATATACAGTAACATATGGCGAACAAAGAAAAACTATTGATGAGTATCAAATAAAGAAAGGAGATTCCTTTGGGACAACAAAAACTAGGACTGAGACTATATCAAACGTTTGTGGAGACGTTATCAAATACGACTTAATCGGAAAAATTGCGCTAGGAACTACTCTAACGCGAAAAACTATTGTAAAAATTCTACAAGGAATCAATCCTGCTAAATTTAATATGTTTAAACTAAATCCAGAAGAATTTATTTCAAAAGTTATTAAGCTTATCAACGAACAAAAAGCAACAATGATTATCGACAGCGTAAAATATAGAATCATAGAAGGAACATACAGCCCAGACATATTTATAGCTAATCAAACAAAAATAGATTTTAGTAAGACATTCAAGGCTAAAAAGGCAATTCAAGACTATGTAATAACAGACGGCATAACAGAAAAAAGCATTGAAAGGAAATTTGCTGAAGATTTAGACAATGCAGATGAGGTTTGTGTTTACACAAAACTTCCAAAATCCTTCCAGATTCCAACTCCCGTAGGTAACTATTCTCCCGACTGGGCAATTGCTTTTAACAGCAGTTCCAATATTAAAAATATTTATTTTATTGCAGAAACAAAAGGAAATACAGACAGTTTAGAGCTTAGGCCTATAGAGCAAGCAAAAATTAAATGTGCTAAGAAATTATATAATGAATTATCCACTGATACAGTAAAATATCATGATGTTGTAAGTTACGATAATTTGTTAGATATAGTAAAAAATATAAAATAAAAACAAAATAGCGACACAACAAAGGTATCGCTATTTTTCTAAAAATCATTTTTTTATGTGTCAATACTACACAAAGTCTTTTTTTTATTATTTTATTTTGATTTTGCGATCGCACTTTTGATTTTGCGAAAATTAAAACTTACTTGATTCTATTTATTATTAAATCTTCTACAATTAACTTTTTATTTGTAAATATATTTTCATAAATTATTTCTGCCAAATCATTTGCGGGCATAAATGTTGATTGTTTATCTTTAGATACATAATCTCTGCTGTTTTTATAAAAGTTGGTATTTATTCCGCCTGGATAAACCCCATATATTTGAACTTTTGTGCCATTGTATGCGACCTTCAAACTTTCTGTATAACCTCTTTCCGCCCATTTAGTTGCACAGTAAACAGCTTCTTGCTTATTTCCTCTAAGGGCACTGATGACATAATATTTATAATTTTACCACCGGTTTTTTCAATCAATTTTAATACTTGGGTTGAACAGTAAATCATGCCTTTCAACCCTTCAAAACACAAATCAACATCGTTACTTGTATAATCAGTAGGCATTTTAAAAGATGGTGTTCCTGCGCAATTTATCAATGCAACTATAGTTCCTAGTTTTCCAATCTCATTTATCATTTCTTTTACAAGAATTTCATTAGACACATCTCCTATAAACGCTTTGTAGTTATTCTTTATTTGCACTTTAGATAATGCAGATGCGTCTTTATCAATATTGCATACAAGGTATCCTTTATTATTGAATATTTTAACAAGTTCTAATCCCAGTCCACTAGCTCCACCAGTTATAATTACTATTTTATCCATAAATATCTCCTATGAATTTACTATAGCATACATCTTTTTATTTTGTATCACTTTATGCACAAAAAAATAAAAAGCACTGAATAAGACTTTTTATTGCTTGTATTTGGTGACACCACAGGGAATCGAACCCCGAATTAAGCCTTAGGAGCAATAGAAAATCATTAAAATAACCTTTCTATTGTCCATTTCATTAATTATCATTAAAATTATAGTCAATTTAGTCCAAAATCTCAACCAAATTGACTACCTTTTCTAACTTTCAATCAAACCTGCCCAAAATCGCGGTGACAATTTGGTGCACTTATGCGAGAGTTTCGGTTTTGGGTGAATTTTTATCTCTACAGTAAAATAATAGTTTTTCGCTTAAATTGCTTTAAGTCCACCGTCGACAGATATTGTTTGGGCTGTAATATATCTTGCCATGCTACTGGTTAAGAAAATTGCAACATTTGCAATCTCTTCAGGGGTAGCAAATCTTCTTTTGAGAATGTGTTCTTTTTCTTGCTCTATAAACGACGTAGGAAGAGAAGAATTCATGTTTGTTTCTATCCATCCAGGGGCAATACTGTTAACATTTATGCGTGGTGCGAACTGAACCGCAAGATTTTTTGTTAAAGAAATTATTCCGGCTTTTGAAGCATCGTAATCCATTGAAGTTGGATACAATGTATTGATACCGTTCGTTGAACTTATATTCAGTATACTTGGCATATCACTTTTTTGCAGTGCTGGAGCAAAATGTTTTGCACAAAGAAACACTGAGATTAAGTTTGTATTAAGTGTTTTTTTCCAGTGGTTTGGATTTCTATCTTCAAAAGGTAAATCATAAACTATTCCGGCATTATTTATCAATACGTCAACATGTCCAAATTCATTAAGTGTTAAATCTCTTAATTTGATTACGTCATCTTCTTTGCCAATATCGCCCTTAACCGTAAGACAGCGAACACCATAACCTTCTATTGCTGCTTTAGTTATTTCTGCGTCAAGATCGTTTTTGTGATAGTTGATCACAATATCTGCACCTCGTTTTGCATAAGCTATAGCTATAGACCTTCCTAGCCCTCTACTAGCACCAGTTACAACAACGACTCTACCTGTGTAATTCATAAAATACCTCCAACTCCGCCAATGTTTTTATCTTAATACTGTTTGATACTATAGTTTGACACATTTTTTCGCAATATTCCAGATCTTCTGCGTGTGCATTAACATAACCAAGCGAAAACTCAGTTATATTATCATGATATACACTTTTGTTTGAATAACAAATAATTCCTTGGTCTATGTAATTTAAATAATCCGGATTTAATTTCTCGACTTCTTTTTTGCTAATCATGTAAATTCCTGAATTGTCCTTTGAGTGCTTTAGATATAGTTGAGTGCTAAAATGTTTACATACTATAGGTAGTGTATTTTCATCATAAATGTAAATTATATGTGCTTGAGCCCCTCTATCCAAAGCGTCTAATGCGTGTTTTAAATAGTCTAGTTCCTGATTGCTATCGCTAAATTCTACATCATTAAATATGGCAACGGTATAATATCTGTCGTTTTCGTCAAATGCTTTGTATTGCTCTATAAAGAAGTTGTAACTATCTTGAATTGATGAAAACTTTTTGATTAAATTTTGTTTTT
>CAYSUG010000003.1:0-58442 GCA_964434145.1 uncultured Christensenella sp.
GCTATAATCGAAATAAGGAGTATTTATGAATCGAAAACATTATTTGGGTTATATGCAAAATATTGAAAGCTTCACTGCAAGGGGAGAAATTCAAATTCAAAAAAACAAACTTAGTTATGATATTAAAAATGGTATTGCAAGTTTTAGATTTAAAACTCGTAAAGATATAGATATAAAAATTATAGAATCCATATCTAATAAATGGTTAAATTTTACAGAATATAGAGACAATGAACGTGGTCATCACGATTCTGAATATTATTTATCTCAAGGTTTTTCTGCTTTATTGTCTTATGTATATCATGATAACTATTCTATCTGTTTTAAAGTAAAAAACATAATAGAAAAACCAATTAAAAAGGCTAAAGTATATAATGTAGAAATATTCTCAAATTGTTTATTAAACCATTTTTATAAATTTGATGATTTTGATTATAACACAAATGGATTTATAGAAGATACACCTTGCGCAGTTATAAAAATGAAAAACATAAAATTTAAGGTGTTTAGAACTGTTGGAGTATCGCTTGGACGTAGTTTAGAAACCTTGAAAAGTCAATTTCCAAAAGAATTTTGGGGCGGTTTTAGATTTGAGTCAAATAGAGAGTTGAGTAACGACATTATTTATAGATGTATTAATGCGGTAAACTCATATTGTAATTTTGTTTTAAAATCATCAGGAAATTACATCAACAATGTTAATTTGGAAAACAAAGAAGAAAATCAATCAATCTTTGGAAAAATATGCTTGACAAGCAAGCCTAACGAAATAATAACAGACACACTATTCTCTTTTGATGATATTAAAGATAAATTTCAGTCACTTTTGGAATTATTTATTATAAAAGAAGTGGATTTTTCACCTCTATATTACACCAATAATAATCGTTGTGAAAAAATTGATATTTTAAGAATTGCTAGCATGTTCGAAAATCAATACAGGACTTGTGTTGATGTAGGACTACTTGATTATGTCAAAAAAGAACAAGAATACAAAAATGCGTATTTAAACTGCATAAAAATATCTAAGCCAACAACAGACTTAGAAAAACAAATTGTACAGGGTGAAGAAGCAAAAAGAGAGAAGACACTAACATCTTCTTTATCAAATAGACTAAAATTTGTTTTTGATAAACTATTAAAGGTTTTAGGGACAAGTCGAAATCAAATAAAAAATGGATTTGGTTATAAATTTTATAAATATGACATAACTAAAATTGCAAATAGAATAAAGGATGCAAGAAATGATATTGCCCACTTCTTACAACAAGGTATTGATTATGAGACTGCAATGAAAGATACTATTATTCTACAAAGAATAATATATTTTATGGTATTTGAGCAAATTGATTTGGATACTGATAAAATAAAGCAAATTATTTTAGGTGGGTCTCGATATATTCAACATCTATTTGGCATTGATAAATAATATAGTATATATTTTCAGCCAATTTAAGTTTTGTTAACTAATTTATGCAATTATAGAGTTGCTTTAAATTTGTTTGTTTGTAAGTTGTCACGAATTTTTGCATCAAATTTGCAGGATTTTTGCAAAAGGGTTGTATTTTGTTATATTTTTTTAGCATAATGCTGTATAATGTTATTTGTTAATAGTGAAGTAGCTGAAATGCTTATATTTAGGGCGATTTGGCACTTTATAATATGATAAAATACGATAAAATATGGTGCAAAAACTCGAACTCGCAATAAACGAATTTGATTTCTTCGGAACCTGGTGTTGGGGGTTCGAGTCCCTCGTGAAGCACCAAAAAATAATCCTTATCGCGAGATGAGGGTTATTTTTGTTTGTATTTTTTCTTCTTTTTCACTTTTCTTTTTTCTTTAAATAATTAAGAATTATTTTTGAAAATCAAAAATAAGAAATCAAAAATAAAAGGTGATAAAAAATTAAACAAACTACATGAAATAAATCCACATATAAGTAAGAATGCTACACAACAAATCCATAGATTATCTCTTGTGCAGTTGGGTCCCCTACCCGGCAACGTGGCGGGACCCCGACACTATCGTGTCTCGAAATGTATACTCGCTTTTCTCGAATAGACGAATCATCTTTGCGAGAATATTTTTTAGGCTGGAATTTCAGTCGGAGTTCTAGTTTTTTTATGCTAATATAATAGTGTAATCAGTTTGAAATATAAAAAATTTATATTGGAAATAGGGGAATCTAAGAGTGACCGCGCCAAAACACAAATTAATAAAAGCGGAATCTGTAATGGGAGACGATTAAACATAATTAGAAGATAAATGAAGGTTAAATCATTTATCTTTTTTGTTTTTTGTGTAGATTTTGTCAGTATGTGCATACTTATTGACAATAATATACATGGATGCATAATTCATTCTTTATAAGCAATAGCTGTAGTTTGTATGTGATAAGTGGTCTGTCGGGTTGGAGAAATTTAGGTCTTGAAATATTGCAATATATATGTTAGAATATACATAATGAAAGATATTGTGAAAGAATGATAAAAGGGAGGCGTATATACATGGTAGATAGAAATGTGTTATTAGGACTAAAAAGAGACGACAACACTATTGATAGGTCAGAGATTCTAAAATTAGCACTCAGTAAGTTTCATGACTCGTGGGAGTTCGATAAACGCAATAAAGGCAATGGCACAATCTCTAGAGCATATCCATTTAGTAATGAGAACTTGACCAGCTTGTTCTCTCGCATCGATTGCAAGGACAAACGTGTTGCTGCTGTGAGCAGTAGTATAGACTATGCGCTGAATGCTATATACAATGGTGCGATATATGTGACAGTAATGGATGCCAATGTGTATACGCTGCCTTTTGGTGAATACAAGAGGGCTGTTATTAGGTCGACAGACTATGACGAGTTCCAGACATTTATTGCTAATCCCAAGGCTATGATGGCATGGCCGGTCATGAATAGGGCAATAGACAATATGTCACCAGATGTCAAGGCGTTCTGGCAGGAGCTATCTGGGCTGTACGAGGATGCTGTCATTGGCAAAGAAGAGATAGACGATATTGACTATTCCTTTGGTATACAAATGTTAAACAATGATGTTAAGACTCGTGAAATAAATAGTCCGTTCTATTGTGACAAATATGCGTATAACAAATTGAGAGACATATTGGACGGCGTAGATATAGACTACGTGGTGTCTAGTATGTCAGATTTCAGCAACGATATCAATGGCGTATACGATGTGATATTGCTATCCAATGTGTATAAGTATGTACATGAACAAGGCTTCTTTGGCGACGGCGGAGTAAGGGGGTTGTATAACAATCATTTATCTGACGGCGGCATCGTACAGCTGCATAGCATTATGGGCGAATATGTCGAGCACGAGACGCCAGAGGAATGTGTGACTAGGACGATGAAGGATATGGATAGATTCTTGGCTGCATACAAGATAGGCGGCAAGCTAGAGGCATATGCTATGGACGAGCTAAATACTTCTATATTACTAACAAAAGAAGAACACCAGATGTAATATCTGATGTTCTTTTATTTTATCTATATACTTCGTCAAAGTCGTCAAAATAATCTCTGTCGAAGAATTCTTTTAGAGTAATATTTGCACCTGCACATAACTTCTTGATAGTGATAATTGTAGGATACTTGCTCTTGCCAGATAAGAACTCAAAAACTGTGGATGGTGTTAAGTTGGACTGCAAGCATAGAGCTGTGATTGTTGTTTTGTTCTCTTCTACCAATTCCAATATTCTTTTCTTTGTTGCATCTCTTAGATTCATAACAAACCTCTTTTTACGTTATTCCGTAAAAAGTTTACTGAATTTTGTAAAACTTATCTTACTGAATTCTGATTTTTAGTATTGACAAATAGTTTTGTTTTTATTAAACTAGCTACTGAATTCAGTAAAACAATAAAAGAGGGTGAGTATGTTAGACAAAAGTTTGTGTTATCAAGGTGATCATCAATATTACTATCTAAATAATCCAAATAAAAGCTTAGACGGGGCGATAACATTTGTGGGGGATGAGGTGATAGACACAATAGAGACGCGGTTGTGGATTGAAATGGAGCTAAGAAGAATAGTGCAAGATGCTAGATTTGCAATGATATATACTACTGGTTGTTATAAAAAATTTGAGAACTTCTGTCACTTTATTGTAGCAAAAACTGAGAAGGTTTTTGGAATACATTTTAAAGAAATAATTTCGCTACACGAGTCGTACAATGATAAAGAATATTACTCTGGTATGACAAAAGCATTTTATTCTTCTGATCTATATAGTGAGCCATATGTACAATCAGAGTGGTACAAGCGGGCAAAAGTAAATGTAGAAAGGTCCAGGTATATTTTTATTCATTTGAACAACGCAAATGATGAGGTGTTGAGTCTATATAACTATGCTAAAATATTGGAGAAAGTGATAATAATTGTATAAAAAAGACAGCAAGTAGTTTTTTCGGTTAGCACCGTATGCGGTCGTTTAAACTCTTGTTGTCTTTTTTTGTCTGTTAATAATTGTTAGGATTCTTCTTTTTACGTAATTGATATTTGTTGTATGAATTACGAGCAAGAATAGATATCCATATAATGAGAAAAGCCGACGATATCATCACGACGATATAACCCAGCAGTAGTACTATGTATGGCAAGCCGTCGCCAAAGATATTGTAAATACTTGGATAAAAAGGACTGATATGGAACATATTGAAGGTCTCGTCAACGCCCCAGAAGTGCCACATTATATTCATAGCTTGTGCTATAGTAAGTAGCGAGAAGAATACTAATGATGCTCGTAAGATTGTCTTGTATGTTAGTTCTATTTTGCCGCTGACTAGTAGCATAAATCCTATTACAAACATCCCTCCATGTAAAAACATGGTATATATATTGATGATAATAGTAGATGAGAATACATCGCCTATATATAGTAGAACTGCTATGCCAGCAAATAGAGAGAATGTAGCAAGGAAATCGATAAGCGCTTGATGAAGTTTTCCTTTTCTAATTATACCAGCGATAAGAGATACATAGATAGGGGTTGAGCAAAATTGGAAAGGAAATAAATCCCAGTCAAAGTCCCATAATCCATTGTTATATGCGCTGATAACTAGTTTGATAATTTCTAGTATTACACATATAATGGAGAATATTAGAAGAATATTGTTGATAACTCTATCGGATAATTTGTGACGAAACAACACAGCAATAATACATAGTGTAATTGCTATACATATGCATGTGATATGGTACCATCCCAAAAATTCTGGTTCTGGCATTTGTGCTTGGAAAAATTTTATTATTCCGTCCACACTAATTATTTCTCCTCAATTGCTTCAGTCAGTTCTTCGGGCTCTTCATAACTTAGGTTATGTACTTCATACTTGCCTAACTCATTGCATCTATCCAGCAAGGCTTTGGCTATCTCTTCCTTAGTCTTGCCTTCTGATATGCTAGAGTACAGTATCGGCTCGTCTATTATATATGATCTGTCGGATTTTCTGAAATATGTAACATATATTGGCACATCTATGCCTTGTTTTTTTAATCTCTCGCACAGCAGCACAAACCCTGGATGAAAACCCTCTAGTTCTGTCAGATAACCATTGGTGCTATCTTCTGGGAAAATGACTATATTCTCTCCATTCTCTATAGCCTCTATGCTCTGTCTAATGGTACTAATCATACGGGCGTCTCTATATGTAGATATTAGGTTCAATCCCTTGTAGAACAGATTGGTTAGTGGGCTGGCGATAAGGCAAAATAGTCTGGCTATACCTAAGTTCCAACCCTTTTTCTCATGATAATATACACGTGTCTGATACTTGTACATCTTGATCAGACCAGAGTTCATCTCGTGTGCCCCCCACATCCTAAGTGGTGCATTGGCATATATTTCTAGGCTCATAGGAGCATCTGTGCCTTCGTGGTTACTAAGGATAATGCTGCCAGTCCCAAATTGTTTGCCTAAGAATACAAACTTAGGTTCCTTGTATCTGCATTTCATTATCTTTTTTAGAAGACGGAACCACCATTTTCTTTTTTGCTTTATCTTTTTCTCTTTTGCCATTTCATTCTCCTATAGGATATTTCTTTTTATCAATCTAGCAATACATTAGGTACATATGCACTGTGTATTTGCGTTGTGATATCTCCAAGAGGGGCAGTTTTCGTCCGTTTGATACACTTATATTTTATCGCAATTAATGTAAAGAAATGGTTAAATAACACAAATGGGTGTAAACATCAAAATGATGAATTGGAGTCAATTATTTGCCACTGCCCATTGATTTTTTCTCTTGTATTCGCTTGCGATATTTTTCCAGTACCATATCTAGGCACTCTTCTGCATCCAAATTGGCCTCATCTGCCAATGACAACAGAGAGTACAATGCGTCGCCTAGTTCTAACTTAAATTCGTCGTCCATTTTGAACTCTTCTGTGCCATAATTAGAATGTTTAAGATACTCTTTGCCCAGTTCTCCCATTTCGGACATAATGTCTAGTAATCTGGCGTGTATTGGCATAGGCTGCAGATGACAACATCGCATTGTATTGAATTCTTTTACTTTCTTTTGCATTAATTTGACCTCACATTTTTTCTTAATTATAACATATGTTAGTGCTTTGACCTAAAAAAAAGAAGATTAAAAAATCTTCTTATATAATACAATGAACCAGTTATGACATTGTCTTATTCCTAAGCGACTTTCGTAGCTTTCTTATATAGCAGGATTTGTTAAGGACAAAGATTTTGTCTTTTAGGCTAAAGGCGAATTTTCGCAAAAATCTGGCAAATGCCTTGCCAGGATATCCTACGTAGCCAAAGTCGTCGTGATGACGATCTTGCATATCCAATATCCATTTGTAGTCTGCCTTGGTCTTATATTTGACAGTATAATAGAAATATATGGTACATATTGTGGCGATATCTGAGGCTAAAGACAAGGCATTCCTTGCAATCAGTTCGAATTTATCTGCAATCTGTTCTTGCATGGTTTGGACATATTGCTGATAAATTTCCACATCGCTATGTTGGGTATCTATTATTGGATGAGCAGTGTTGTCTATTACCTCATATCCTACGCATCTGCCGTGGTCTGCCCTTAGGATTTGTTCGTAATTGAAGGTGTCGTACTTGTTGACCTTGGAGCCAAAGAGACCTTTGTTTAAGTTATCACCAAGAAGACCTGTCTTGGTATTGTCATCGCAATATCGTGCTCTGTTCTTGATAAAATATCCATGCATCTTGACATTCTTATTAAAATATTTGAATATAAGGTCTTGCATTGTACCATGATAGCCTATATCTACAAATGTCAAGCCTTGGTCATGATAATCTATGCCAAACGTCTGCATATATATGCCAAATGCGTCGGACTGAATAGATCGATTGTATTCGTATATCTTTCTAAATACTTCGTTTTGTTTTAATTTCTTCAATGCCTTGGATGTCTGGAAATTGAAGCAAGCGTGGTCCATGGATTTGCCAAATGTCTGCCTAACCTCATCAATTTGCTCGTTGCTAAAGCCAATACTGAATAAAAAACTTTTTGGCTTGATAAAATATTTGAAATATCTAAATAGCATATCGAAGTCTTCTTCGTCTATTGCCTTGGCGCTGGCGGTCATGATAGAATTCCTAGAGCCATAGAAATAGTGTGTAGTAATATCTATAACAGGCTGACATAGCTCTCTTCGGATCTCGCAATATCTGTCGAATAATCTCTTCAGAAATTGTCCCTCTCTGGACATAAACAGCACATCCTTGCAGCCAGACTCTGCTAGACGCTCGTACAGCCTAGCTGTAAATAAATACAGCGGGAAAGCGTGGTTGGAGAAATTATTTTCTTCGTATTTATAGAATATTTCGTCCCATTCTGGGTTAATTATTATCTTTTTCTTTCGCATATTTTTTCCTTTGTTGTTTACTTTTTATTCTCTTTGCGTTTAGGCCGCACACCCTTGCCATCATTACATCAGACCATAGGTTGTCGCCATACATTATTACATTATTAGGGTTTAGGGATAACTGCCTTAGTAAGTGTCTATATAATTTGGTCGTTGCTTTTTCTTTGTCATAGTCGCCAGAGCTAAATATGTCGTCAAAAATCTCTGCTATATGCAAGCTCTTAAACCACTGCCTAATCATATCTGACTGGCAATAGAAGTCCGACACTAGATATATTTTCTTTCCAGCATCTTTGCTCTCCCTCAAGAAGGTGAGCATATCTTGGTTGACACAATAGCAATCTAGTTCTTTTTGGAAATACATATCCATTGCAGTGTCTACGAAGTCACTCCAATTCACCTCGGGATAAATCTTCGCCAGCTTATCCTTTGTCTGCGCTAGGACGACACCAAATCGTTCTTGTAGTGTAAAGGTAGTAAATAATTTCTTGCAGCACAGCCTCCAATTAGTGCTATTGTATGCCTTGTATATTTTTTTCCAGGGCATATTGTATTTATTAGCTAGCTCCTTTGCCCACTCTTGGAAGACAGCCTTTCTCTTTATATTGCGGAATATTATTGTGTCAAAACAATCGACGAAGATTGTATCTATGTCTGCATTCTTGATAGCCAATATCTGTCCTCCTTGGTGTGGGTTTAAGAGTAATATTGAACATATTCTACCACAACATAGCATTTTTCCCAAATTATTGTGGGTATTAAATTGCTCGGATAAAGTATCCTTGTAAGCGTAGCTTAATGCCGCCGGCTATATACACCCTCGTGCTAGGTAAATCGGATAGGAATTTTGATGCAGTCTAAATAACAATAAGACAAAAACTAGTATTATTGTATATATAATTCTAAATTGTTTAATTTTTTTAAAATTTCGACAAATATATTGCTATTCATTTATTTTTATTGTAAAAACGAAGTTTATACGATATAATCTACATATAGTTGTTCTATTGAACAAAGAACACTTGCGTGTTCTAGTGCTGTTTGCAACAGCACATATGTATATTGAATAAACATCAGTTTTGCTTGAATATGTCTGACGACGCATTCAGACAAAACTTTCGATAATATACTTTAACTAAGAATCCAATCTGGAAAAGGGGAAATTATATGGAAGAAGTAAAAAGTAAAGAAAAACAAGAGAAATGGGATAAAAGATTTATGGATATTGCAAGGGTTGTTGGGACATGGTGTACTTGTCACAGGCATTCCGTTGGTTCTGTGATTGTGAAAGACAAAAGAATAATTGCAACTGGATATAATGGGGCTCCTGCTGGCGTTGAGAATTGTCTAGAGCGAGGAGAATGTTTAAGGAACAAACTCCAAATTGCTAGTGGCACAAGAGCAGAAATGTGTTATGCTGTTCATTCAGAACAAAATGCAATTGTGCAAGCGTCAAAATTAGGAATACCAGTTGATGGTGCAACAATGTATGTTACACACCAACCTTGTACAACTTGCACAAAACTTATTATCAATTCGGGCATAAAAAGGATTGTGTATGGAATTGAATATCCAGACAGTTTTTCCCAAGAATTTATCGATGAGGCAGGAATTGAAATGGAATATTTGCCTTATGAGGAGAAATTCAAATAAAGATAATTATTAACATTATTAGTGTTGTTGAGGTGCAAGTAAAATAACAGCGTCTTATTTTAATATTCGAGCGAAATTGGTTATAATGTGAGCATAGCGAACCATGATAAGATGAATGCGATTTATAATTCAAATGCGTACGAGGGTAAATTATTATAATCAAATTCTTAGTGAATTCGACATAAAAAATCTCAAGTCTGAAAACTTGAGATTTTTTGGTGCAGATGACAGGATTTGTCTATTGAACTTCAGTTCAATACTTCGGGTGGCAACGATAGTTGACGGGGCCCCGAATACAAGTGAAAATCCATGCGTGTTACGCATAGCAGATTGTTACAATCTGCAGTCATCTAACCAAAGAAAAAAACTCGGCTTTGCCGGGCTTTATTTCTCTGGTGCACCGTGTGAAAATAAACTTGAACCACATTAAATTAAATTTATTGGTTTATTTTTGAAAAACGCTTCAATTCTATTGTTTTCACTCTCATTTGTGTCATATGCCCTGTGATAAGTACAAATTACATTATCATGCTTTAACAAACTTTCTGGGACTTGTTGTTGATCTACATCATCAAGACCAACTCCAAACAATTTGTTTTCTTTTAAATACTCATTTAATTCATCTAAATTAATAACACCACCTGTCGTTGATGTAAGTATAGCATTTGATTTTATTAATCTTAATTTTTTTAATCCAATCATATTTCTAGTTTCAGGTGTGAGCTTACAAGTAACACATACTATATCAGAAGTTGAAAGCAATGTATCTAAATAAACATCTTTAATATTAGGCAAATTCTTATTAGTTCTGTTATATGTAACCAACTCAACATTAAAAATTGATAATATTTCAGTAAGTCGTTTGCCGATATTGCCCAAGCCGATAATTCCAACCCTTTTACCAGCCAGTTCTAAACCTCTATTAAAACCAACTTTTGCACCTGATTTATATGTATTATTAAAGCTAGTAATATGCTTAGCGCAATCCAATATCAATGCTAAATGATGCTCTGCAACTGCATTAGTAGAATAATTTGGTGTATTAGATAAAACAACACCATTTTCTTTTGCTAGTTCTAAATTACTTACCCAATCATAACCAGTGTATGGCAAACAAATAAACTGACCCTTTTTCATCTTAGCTAATACAGGGTTTGGGTCTAACCAATCAAGTAATATTGCGTCTGCATTATCTACTGCCTCACCTATTTGCTCAACATTGGCATTTTCATAATATATAACATCTCCAATAGACTTTAATTTTTCCATTTGCTTATCAGTAAAATCAAAATGTTCTAAAATATATATTTTTTCATCATTAACTCCTATATTCTATATATTATCATAAAAATAATATTTTGAAAACAAGATTACATTATATTTATTTCTATAATTTTATTTTTAGAAATATTGATTTAAAATAAAAATAATGATATATTAATTACAAATTAAAACAATTTAAGGTACAAATGAAAAGATTATTGATAGGCATAAAAAAAGATAATGTAATTATTCAATCAGTTTTATTACCTGAAAGAGTTCTTTGTTTAGAATATCTTATTGAATACGAAAATGGTATAATCGGAGGTATTCGTTGGAATACAGAAAAAAGTAGAAAAAATTTCGTATGGTATAAAAATTTAAGATTTAATTGTAATATAAAATCAAAAGATAATTGGTCTATACTTGATTTAGATAATATGGAAGAAATATTTTTTATGCGAAATGGAAAAATATTTAAAGACATCAATGACTTTAAGATTCATGTACAGTTATTAAATAATAAACAATCATCAATTGCTATTAGTGACAGTGAAGCAAATCAAAATACAGATAACCAACAAGAAAAAGAAAGGCAGTACGCTTTGCAATTGTTTAATAAGTATACGGTAAAATATGGAAATTTATATTTTAATATTCAAGATAAAGAGCTTTTTAAGGAAGAATTAATTGAGTGCATTATTTGTAATTATATCAATTCAGAAGATGATGAAATTTCTGTTTATGACTATTTTGAAGAAGATGTACAAGAGTATTTTGAAAATTTTATATTTGCAGAAAAACACAAGGCAAATATTCAAAAAGAATTAACATATGAATTTGTAATAAAACATTTACCTAAATTAAAAAACAAAGATAAAAACTTAATATTACAAGCTATTGAAATTATTAGAAATGATGATGAATATTTTTCTCATATAGCCAATATTGATATTTCTATTAATTTTATCTTGTACGACATAGAAAAAAATATTGAAATTTTTGAAAACTCTGTAAGAGAAGAAGAACAACAACTTTTAGAAAACATCGAAAAAGAAAAAAGAATATCTGAATTTGAAAATTATTATGATAAATTTACAAATACTTATCAGTTAGAAAAATACCATTGTAAATTTTATTGTCCATTTGAAAATGGAAAAATTATTAATGTTGATGATTTTAAAATACAAAGATTCGAAGATTTCGAAAAATATAAAATCGCATTATCTGAAGAAGAACTTTTAGAGTTTGAGTTAATTTACAAAGTTCTTAAACCTATAATTTTAAAATTTATAGTAGGGAAAAAACAAAAAGCAAAACCGATTGTTAGAAATTTAGATTCACATATAAATTACTTTAACGAAATCATAAAGCTTTTATATCAACACAACATCATCAAAGATGAAAATAATAAAGTATCAATAAACACATATGAAAATTTTAACAATTTCAAAGAAGATTGTTATAAATTATCAACAAAAAATAAGATATAAATTTCGATATCTTATTTTTTTATATCATTTAGTTTACTTGTAAATTCTAGTTCGTTATTGTATTTAACCCCAATCAAAGACAATTTACTAATATTATATTTACAGTTTTTTATTTTAATCATGTTTTCTTTAGCTATAGAGAGACAATATGGAGTATTTCTTAAAAAATAAATATAATTATTATCATCTTTGTAATAAATAACAATAACACCAAATAGTTTTGATTTCTCTAATTTTTCTATCAAAATATCAGAAAAAATAAGATTAATTTCAATTTCTTCATTGTTGGCATTTGTCCCACTATTAAAAGGGTCTTTAACCTCTATCAGAAACCACGGATAGTGTATTCTTTTATTTTTTAAAGCTTCATCTGATTGCAAAGTTTTTATATATGTATTTAAATTAGAATAATGCTTATCAAACATTTTATTAAAATTATTAATTAAATTCACTGTATTGAAATCAGAAGTTATTTCTTTTGTTTCTTTATCCTTCATACTTGATATAAAATCTCTTACAAAACTTTGTGTCTCAGTTCTTAATTTACTGCCCTTATGATTTCTTCTCTTAAAGCTATCTATCTCAAAATGTTCTACTGGAAAAACATTGTCTTCAAAAGTTGTTATACAATCTGGTGAATCATTATAATCAGTAAGATTGTTCCACAAATCTTTATAAAAATTTTCAAAATAACTATCATCTATATATCTTATTTCGGCTTTATTTAGAATCTTTAACACCTTTGTAATTTTACTAAATTCTTTATGATTATTACTCATTTATTTTTAACCTTTTTTAAATTAAAAAACAGGTATCTTTTGTGATACCTGTTTCCACTTGAAACTTTTCAAACTCAGACATTGGAATAATTATTCCTACCATTCTCTTCACTATGAAAAGGTTCAAGTTATTAAGACTTGGTGCAGATGACAGGATTTGAACCTGCACGAGTCTCCCCACTAGAACCTGAATCTAGCGCGTCTGCCGTTTCGCCACATCTGCATATATTGTGATCGAGCACTATTGTAGCACAACAAAACAAAAAACTCAATCTTTTTTTAAATATTTTCAGGCAAAGATATAAATTCTAATCTGTAATGCGTAGGATTATGGCAAAATTTATATTTGCTATACTTGCTGGAAGGGATATATTGTGTTCACTCTGAGAAATCATGTAGAATGTCAGCATATTAAGTAATACGCCATTTTTTTGCCGTTATCGGCAAAAAATTATTAAGCGGCATAAATTTTGCCTATATCGGCAAGAATTATTAAATTAGGCTTGTATTTTTGCCGATAAAGGTGTATACTAATATCAGTATTTTATAGGGAGAGTTGAAGAATTTGGAATACAAGTCTGTAGGCGAGATCGCAAGGGAATGGGGATTGAGTGAAAGATCGGTCAGAAATTATTGTGCAAAGGGTATGATAGAGGGGGCGTTCCTTACTGGCAAGACATGGAATATTCCAGCGGGAAGTGCTAGGCCATGTAGGAATAAGGTAGTATTGACGGGTAATGTGTTATTAGACGTGTTAAGGCGGGAGAAAGCTTGTGGAATAAAAGGCGGAATATATCACAAGACGCAAATCAATCTTACATTTAACTCTAATCATATAGAAGGCAGCAGATTGACAGAAGACCAGACCCGATATATATACGAGACCAACACTATAGGTGGAGACGGTGAGGCTATAAGAGTGGATGATGTTATAGAGACTGCCAATCACTTCAGGTGTATAGATTATATCATAGACAATGCTACAGCAGAATTGAGTGAGAAGATGATAAAAGAACTGCATAGCATATTGAAGGCTGGTACGACGGATAGCAGAAAGGACTGGTTCAATGTGGGTGAATACAAGAAATTGCCCAACGAGGTGGGCGGAAAAGAGACTACTGCTCCAGGTAGTGTCGCAAGGGATATGAAGGCGTTGCTGCATTCATATAATGATATATCCAGCAAGGCATTGGAGCAAATAATAGAGTTTCACAAACAATTCGAGGATATTCATCCGTTCCAAGACGGCAACGGCAGGGTTGGGCGGCTAATTATGTTCAAGGAGTGTCTGGCAAATAACATTGTGCCATTCATTATTACGGAAGAGTTGAAATACTACTATTATCGTGGTCTAAGTGAGTGGAATAATGAGCGAGGCTATCTGATAGACACTTGTCTAGCTGCCCAAGATGAGTACAAAGCGTATCTGGATTATTTTGACATCAAATATTAGCAGATGAGGTAGAAATATATGAGGGGTGAGGGGCAATATTTCACATCCTCTTTTTTGTTATTCCCCTCGACTGCCAATATAGAGAAATACCATTTTGCATAAAAATCGACAAAAGACTCTTTGTGTAAGTACAAAAGTGTGTTAATATATACGTATGATAGGAAGGGCTAATTCAGTGTTCTGGCTGATAAGAAGATTAATAGACGCACTGTTATACTCGGTTATAATATGGGTATTGATTTTTCTGGCGATGTATGACAGTGCTGTGGTGTACGATGTCAGTATGCAGCCTACGCTGAACTCTGACAGTGGTGTCGTTGATACGGATATGGTGTATTACAATAGGCTGGCTAGTGCAAAGAAAGGCGACATAGTGATAGTTGATGCGGATGGGGAGCTAATAATCAAGCGATTGATTGCGACTGGCGGGGACAGAATTAGATATGATTACGAGGAAGGCGAGTACAGGCTGTATATCAATAACACTCTAGTGACAGAGGATTATGTCAAGGAGACTATAACGAAGGAAAAATTGCTGACTAGCGGCAGTGCGGCTAGGTACAAAGATGTCACAGATA
This sequence comes from uncultured Christensenella sp., assembly GCA_964434145.1. Taxonomy (GTDB): domain Bacteria; phylum Bacillota; class Clostridia; order Christensenellales; family UBA1242; genus UBA11490. The sequence continues at coordinate 15,104 of CAYSUG010000003.1, forward strand.
TCAGTGGTTACAATCCACTGGGTGGGCTAAAGGGTAACCAACCAGACAGGTTTGATGGGCTAGGTAACTATGTAGTGGCGGACGACGAAGTCTTCGTTATGGGCGATAACAGACTGCACAGCACGGATAGCAAGAGTCATGGCGGATACAAGGCATCCAGTATCGTGGGTGTGGTAGAAATGGTGATAACATCAGATGACAATGCTGTGGAGAAATTGTTTAATTTCGTATTGGGATAAAAAATAGACAAAGATTAGTCTAGCACTTTTGAAACTAGCGAAATTAAGAACACTTTAATCAATAAGGATTAAGGTGTTTTTTTATTCTCTCTTAACAGCTCCCCAAAACAAATAGTTCTGCAGTTGTCAAGGATTGTCGCCAACAGCGACATACACTTTAACCTTGACAACAAAGAATATTTGTTTACCATAATAGAAAAGAGAAGAAAAAAGAATAGCAAAAAGCGAAAATGTGTTATGCTCTGCCAACATTTTCGCTTTTTGATTTAATTTATTTAATTGTTATCGTGTGCTTGTCTGTCGGAGCGAAGCGACGACACTTGTATCAAGACAAGCACACGTCTAAGTGCCAAATATTACATTTCTCTATCTAAAACATACTTGTTATTTTCATCTGCATTTTTATTAGTTATTTTATAAGTTGCATATAAATTATAAATATTCGGGAATGTGTCAACTTGATTTTGGTATTCCTTAGGAGGTTCTATTCCTCTTATTTGTTCAACAAGATTTTTGTTTCCAATTTTGCTAGACCAATTTTGATGTCTATCTTCAAGTAAATAATGAAAATCTCTAGATGAAAAATATAATGCGATTTTCCAAGATTTAAAATCACTTATTATTTCATTAGGAGAACATTCTTCAACTTTTAGACCAACTTCCTTAATAAAATCTAACATAAGTTTAGCCGATTCTTCATATTTGTATGCATCTTTCATAAAACCAGTAAAATATGGATACGAATATCCATGAGAAAAAAGCTTATATGGCTCAATTTTGTAATCATCAAACTGTTGGTTTCTTAAATTAAAAATATGTCCCATACAATTTATCATATTGCCCACATATAAACCGTTTTTTAATTTTTTATAATAAGATTCATTACCTCTTGCAGGACGATATCCATCTTTGAAAACTTTGTGCAAGACTTTTAAAATGTACTCTGTTTTTTCTTGATTCATATTTAAAGTATAACATAAAATAAGATTTTGTCAATAATGACAAATTTTAATTTTTGATTAATATATTTTTATTCTTTTCACTAGTTTCAAAAGTTATTGACCTTACTTTGCCTATTTTTTCTCAATTCCTCTTCTTGATCTGTGACCATAGGGCTATGGCGACCTGAACAGGAGCTCCTACTAAGAATATCATCCAGAAATTGTATTCTAAGAAATATATGTAAATGCTTAGCAATATACTCCAAGTAAGCAAGCTGATGAATACAAATCGCATTGTTCGTTGTCCCCATAGGCAATTGAACACCAACAGCACAATAAATGACAACGGGATAGAGTATATGAAGATCGTCCATGCATTGCTATCATTTAGCATAGATGTCATATATATGTAGGCGATGACTGCGAACATCCATACGACCAATACTGACAATAGCGTAATAATAATCTTGTTATGAGAATACTTCTTTGGCTTCTTTAGTAACTTCTCCTTAGTAATATCATGGTCAGCAGTTACCAGATAGTCCAGTGTCACGCCAAAAAATTTTGCCACAGTTAGCAGCGTCTCTACATCTGGCATGCTATCGCCATTCTCCCATTTGGATACAGCCTTGTCAGAATAATTCAATGCCTCAGCCAGTTCTATCTGTGTCATCTTCCTATACTTTCGCAGTGTAGAAATGTTTTTGCCTATTATTTTCTTAATATCTTCCATGTCTAGATTGTAGCACAATGGAGATGCGATGACAAAATTTTTTTAAGCATTGGCAAGAAAAATTGTTAAGCGCAAGGCAATGTTACAAATGGCGGGATGTTAGATAATTGTTTGACACACGTCCCATAATTAAAGTATATTATATATAATATAAAATAAAAATATTATAAAATGTGCATAATAAATTAACAAAAGGAAGAAGAGAGGAATGGGGTCGTCAAAGAAATTAATTGTCACAATAGTGACCTTGTGTATCGCTATAATATTAGCGGCGACATCGCTAGTCGTGGTCTTGGTTGCGCCGACGCAAGAGGTGTCTGTATGGATCAATGCGATATTCAATCCTAAGGTAGAAATATCGTACAATGTAGGCAATGTTGCTAAGGTGGACTTTGATGCAATTAATTGTGGAGATATGGCTGCATCTAGTACCAGTGCATATGATGCGTTTGATGGACTAGGTAGTAGTTCGGCAAATACTACAATATATGGTGCAAATGTGACAATAGGAAAAAGTGCATTCTATGATTGTAGCAAATTGACATCTGCGACATTTACATACACAGATAGCTGGTATGCGTGCGATAGTATTGATGCTACAACTGGTACTGCTTTGACACTGGCCAATGAGTCCACAGCGGCGACTTATCTAAGGTCTACTTATTACAGCAATGTCTGGAAGAGAATAATACAATAAATACAAATAAAAAAGTTAAGCACAAATAAAATGATGCTTAACTTTTTTGCTCATGAGGTATTTTGCAAAGAGCATTGATGTAGGACACCCAGATATACGCTGGAAATGAATCAGATGTGATACGTATCTTGCGGCCATTGTGGTTGAACTGCAATGTGTTCTTGAACTCTACATATATGTGCGACATATTTGATATATTGTATTCTATAATTTGACCATCTACATTGATAGCAACTTTGTCATGATGCAGAGTGATGTTGCCTTGCCTTGTGTCTTCTTTCTTAAAATATTTGTCATTGTCTGTTGCAGCAAAGGAGATATTATCGCAATGCAACAATGTCTCATCCTTGTTAGTTAGGAGATGTTCGTACAATATATTTTGTTGCAATTTGTCCCATTTTGTTAGGTCGTCTATATCGCCTGCTCCTACTACAAAGTCGTATTCGTCTAGCGAGAATGTGTGGTCGCAATCCGAGCAGTGTATAGAGGACGGAGTGAATGACAGCTTGCCTACAGCGTGGCAATGTGGGCATACACATAGTGCACGATTCAAGTTGGCACACGGTTCCTTTCTTCGCACCTTGCTCATATTTACCCTCTGCCAATCATAGTCGTTGACTGTCAGACATTGCATCATAAGGTCGTATAGTGCATCCACGCTTAGATCTCGGAGTTCCTCTAATGTAATTAGCCGTCTATAGCTATACACGACCTTGTTATGTCCCTTGTATTTCGCCCACCTAGGGATAACGAAAGACCCGCCATTGACATTGCATAACAAAATAGGTATGTCCAGTTTTTTAGCTAATTTCGCAATGCTGATATCTATATGTAATGACTCATTGAAATACGCGATGCCGCCTTCTGGGTATATGCCTATGCTTAGGCCATGCTTCTTGGCACGGAACAATTCTTTGAGATATGATATATCGTTCTTGGATGTAGATCTACAGACTGTATCCGCTAAGTTATGTGCAACAAAGCGATAGAATTTATTGCGGTACACCTCTTCGTGAGCAACAAATACTATCCGTCTATTATTAACCACACGCAAACGTACGGCGTCTAGGTTCATCTGATGGTTGCTAAGATAGAGCACCGGCCCTTTTGGCAGTGTAATACCGTTTTTGTTAAAATGATGCCTTCTGGATAGCATCAAATTGATCCACAGAACAACTTTTAAGACGCCCTGGAATATTCTTCTAAAAAATCCCAAAAACATTTACTCCTTTGTAAAATTCCTTAATTATATATGCAACTAGACGATAGAAATAACCCCAAAATACATAATTATATGCTTTTTCTATTTAATAATATACTATAATTTTGTTAAAATGAAAGTAAATTTTGTTAATTTTTAGAAAATTACTCAATTTGTTTAATTTTGTCGAATGTTGGTATTGGACTGGGACAAAGTGATATGGCATCTATGTTTTTTTCCGCCCTTGATGTACTCTATAGCGACGTTATCGCCGTAGTTATATTTGTAGAGTTCGTGGCGTAGGTCGGAGGCATTGGATATGCTCTCGCCATTAATAGCAGTGATGATATCGCCGGCAGATATATACGCGGCAGCGGGTGATGAGGCGTGGATGTCTTCGATATAGAACCCTACCTTAGTCTGGGATAATTGGTTGAATGCGGCTATCTCTGCATCATATCCGTATACTCCTAGATACGGGGTGGATAGAGTAGTGGTACTAGTGACCTTGTTCAGCAGAGATATGAAGCTTCTGGTAGGAATTGCAAATCCTATGCCTTCGCCAGAGGTGATCTTGAGAGTGTTGATGCCTATGACCTCGCCGTCTTCATTGAGAAGGGGGCCGCCAGAGTTGCCGGGGTTAAGGCTGGCATCGTGCTGGATTAAGTTCTGCATATATGCCTCCCCATTAGCAGAGTTGATGGCAATAGTCCTATTGACCGCACTGACGATTCCTTTGGTAAATGTGTGTTTTAGCATAAGGCTGATAGGTGTGCCCACTGCAATGACCGATTGACCCACGACTGGTGTATCCATATTCAGTGCCAGATATGGTATAGCGGTGGCGGAGCGGATAATGGCGAAATCTAGTACCGAGTCTTCAAATACAAGCTGGGCAGTGGTAGTCGAGCCGTCGGACAGATATAGGGTGATAAGGTCGGCGTTATTTATAACATGGCTATTGGTAAGGATGTATCCGCCAGGAGCTACGCATACGCCAGCTCCCAATGCACTAGAGGATACAGTCTCTGCCTTGACGCCCACTATTGCAGGTGACAGTTGAGAATATGTGTCTGTAGCTGTGGTATTGTCTATGAGTATTAAATATTCATTGGCAGCAACAGCATTGCCGCATGACGTCAGCAGCATACAGCATAGTAGGATTATAAATATTTTTTTCATACATTAACACCTCGTCTTGGATAACATTAGTATTAGTTTTTGCCAAATTTCGACAAATATTTAACTTTTGCAAAATATTGAAGACAAAAGCTTTGCAAATATTTGGAAATAAGCGGGCTGGTGTGAGATAATGGGATCAGAAAATATAACATTAGGAAGAGACATGGACGTAAAATTCTATCTATCAAATCTGAATAGTGTAGCGAAGGCAAAGGCGTATGAGGATATTAAGACAAAATCTGGCAAAGTCATCATCTTAACACCAGACAGAAATACGCTGAATATAGAAAGGGAAGTGATACGAGCGGTAAATGGCAAGAGTATATTTGACCTAAACGTGACGACATTCTCGCGTATTGCCAGAGGGTATCTGGTAGACAAGGGACTATACAAGAGTGTGCTGACCAAGCACGCTAGCATTGCATTGATCAAGAAGATATTGCTGGAGTCTAAGGGTGAATTGAGAGTATTTGGCAGCAGTATATCCAAGGACGGATTCTGCCAGAAGATATTCGAGGCAATATGTCTATACAAGAGCTGTAGGATAACCCCAGACGACTTCTACATCACATCGCAGCAAGGGTTACTAGATTACAAGCTGCACGACATACATCTGATATATGATAGATACGAGAAGTATCTGGGCGAGGAGTATACAGACAGCTTCAACCAGTTGGATCTGTATGCCAATAGCATACAGCGTGATGATTATAGCGACACGGACTTCTACCTAGTAGACTTCGAGGATATTACACCTGCTATTAGTAGGATAATAGCAAAGTTAGCTGTCAGTGCCAGAACCCTTAATATATGTACGACGTACTCTAAGGCGAGCAAGGATGTGCGAAATGCCAATATATACACCAACGATATATTCTACAATCTGTCTAGTGTGTTAGAGACAGAGGGGATAAGATACTCTAAGATAATGGTTGAGGATGACGATGTCGCAAGGGCGAATGTGACAAAGCGGCTGTATGGAGCAAATGTTAAAGAGGAGAGAAAGTATAGTCATATAGGGCTACAGCTGATTAAGGCAAATAATGTAGAAGAAGAGCTGCGTGCGGTATGCACAGACATCAAGAAATCCGTGTTGGATAGAGAGTGTAATATATCTGACATAGCCCTAGTAGTATCTAATCTGGAGGGATACAAAGTACAGCTGAAAGAGATGTTGTCCAAAACAGATATATCATACTATTTCGATCAATCTGATACACTGGCCGATAATGTGTTATGTAAGATAATATTGTTGTTACTAGAGATTGCTTCTGGCGGAATAACGAAATACAATATATTGCAGCTGATAGACACAGGGATATGCAAGATGACAATGTCACAGATTTCTGCATACAAGAGCTACATTGGCAGAATAGATGCTAAGGGTAAGTATCTGTATACTATCCCAGACAAGATATCTGCGGATGATGATCTAACGAATGCGATAGCAATAGTTAAAGACATTGTATCTATGTTAGATATTCAGTTAGGCAGTATAGACAAGTATAGGGATACTATAAATACAGTGTTGCAGAATATGGGATACGACGCATTCTATGAGCTGATGTATGCTAAGTATATAGAGGCTGACGATGTGGTAAATGCCAAGAAATTGTCACAAAGCTACAATAAATTGTCAATAATGTGGAATGAAATGACAATGTTGTTTGGGCTGGAAGAGTTTGAACCAAAGGCGTTCTATGAGATATTCAAGGCGTTCGTAGAAGACATAATGCTGTCATTGCCACCTATCAAGGTAGCTAGTCTAGTGGTATCCGACTTCGAGTCTTGCTATCTATCTACGCACAAGAGGATATATTTCGTAGGTGCTAATGATGATGCTTTGCCAAAATACAGTATGGAAGCGGCGCTGCTGTCTGACAAAGAGATAGAGAAGGTTAATGATAGAAATAGGCTGGCACCTACTATCAATATGATCAACAAGCGAAAGAAATTTAAATTGTTTGAAATGGTGCAAAAGGCAACTGAGCGGCTGATATTCTCTTATGTATGCGTGGATGCTAAGGGTGAGGAATTGTATCCTAGCATGATATATGATGAACTGGCAAAATATATAGAGGCGTCCCCTGTAGTTGTTGCGGGGGAGAATATAATAGTAGAGAATTGCAGCTTGGTTACAGAGAAGATCGCCAAGGGCAATATCACGAAAAAGATTGCATTAGAGAATGTGACTGGTTATATCAAGGAGTGGAATCTGTATAGTGACATCAAGGACTACAGACGCAATGTGACTAGCATATATCATGCGTTAGGGGATGCGGGTGTAGACATAGTTGCTAATGCCAGCTACAACAATGTAGCCAGAGATATAACGAAAAGTGATAGATTATTTTTTTGCTCCAGCGAGGTCAGTCCTAGTCAGTTTGAGAAATTTGCCAACTGTCCATATGCGCATTTTTTGAATTATGGGCTAAGGCTAAGAGCGTCTGATGTGGCAAGAGTGTCGACCAACGATATAGGTAATATCATACACGACTATATGCGTGATGTAGTCTACGATCTATATAATTATAGGAATGATGAAGAGTTCTGCAGCAATATCAAGGAATTTGCGACTAGTAATCTGACAAAGATATTATCTAACGAGAAATATGCTAGGTTCCAAGCCAGCAGCATCAATGCTACAACTATCCGTGGGCTATATGAAGAAATAGTGCGAATTACGGTGGCGGTAGTGGAGCAGATGCGTAATTCCAGCTACGAGCCATACCTTAGAGAGTTTTCATTTGATGCGAAGAAGGGCGGAGTACGATTTGTTCTACCTTCTGGCAAGATTATTAATATTGTGGGCAAGGTGGATAGAATAGATATCAATAGAGAAGACAACACCTTCTATATTATTGACTACAAGACGGGTAATTCGTCGTTTAGCAATTTTACAGACCTAGTGGCGGGTAAGAAGATACAGCTATTTGTGTACATGATGTTATACAAGAATGCGTCTGGTATGCAGCCAGTAGGTGCGTTCTATCTGCCTATAGATAACAAGTTGGAGAAGACGAGAAAATATCGCTTCCAAGGCTTTTTTGACAAAAGGTGTGAGATTATTGGCAATATTGATAATGTTTTGCGAGAATTCCCTGCTACTGGTATGACTTTGCGAGTGGCTAGGAACAAGGACGGCTCCTTTGCCAAAGGCAATGCTATGACCAATCTAGCTATAAGTGCTAGTGATATGGATGATGGCATGGAATATCTGGTAGGAGAATTGAGAGATAGGGCGGAGAAGATAGAGCGAGGATGTGTGGATATAATGCCGCTGAACATAGATGGCAATGTTGCGTGCAAATTCTGTGAATATGGCGGGATATGCAACTTCAACATTCGTTATGGCAATAAATACCGCAAGGTGGACAGAGTACACAATCTGGCGGAAGTGTTGGAAAAAAATAACGAGGCAAGTGAGGTGGAAAATGTTTGATGAACTGATATACAAGTATCTAACGGACGAACAGCGAGAGTTTGTGGACGATTTCGACCACTCGATACTAGTATCCGCATCTGCGGGTACTGGCAAGACCACCACCATGATAAGAAAATTATTACATCTGCTATTAATCAAAAAAGTGGGAATAACTAATCTGCTAGTCGTGACATACACGACAGCTGCGGCTAGCAAGATGAAGCATGAGTTGTATTTGGGGCTAATCAATGCCTTGCACGAGTGCAAAGATGAGACTGATATAGAGCATATCAATAGGCAAATTGACCTACTAAACAACGCGGACATAGGCACAATCCATTCGTTCTGCAACAAGATTATCAAGAAGTATTTCTATGTATTAGGCGTAGACCCTAATTATTCTATTCTATCCAATGAGAAGTCCAAGGGATATCTGATGAACAATGCGCTGAGCAATGTCTTCGAGCAAATGGCGGACAAAGGCGGAGAGGAATTCTATAGGCTATACGAAAACTTCAGCAGTGCCAGAACGGATGACAAATTGCGAGGGGCAGTCTTCAGTCTATATGATTATCTGGTGTGTCGGCTAGATTCTGACAACTGGGTTAAAGACAAGATTGAATCATGTTATAGAGACAGCATGAATAACCCAGTGTATACATATCTATTGCAATATGGAAAGAAAGCTATGTCGGAGCAAAGGTCAAGGCTGCAAGAGGTATATGATATGGGCTGTGAACTGAATGTAGAGAAATGTAAGGCATATGCTGTGGCAAGGCTGGATTATTGTAACAAGATAGCGGCTGCTAGCACTTGCAAGGAACTAGCGAATGTTCTGAAGGTAGAGAAATTGCCGAACAAGCCATCCATTAAGGCGGACAAGGATGTGTCATTGTATGACATAGTGGATCTGCTAGAGGCGGTCGATGTCAAGTTCAAGGCGGCAAAGAAGGAGTTGGAGGATATATTTGCACCATTTGGGGCAGAATCATTCGAAGAGGATAATCTGGCAAACAAAGCAAATGCCTTGGGTATATATAGGCTGACAGTTGCTCTAAGGGAAGAGTACAAGAGGATTAAGGACGAGAAAAACCTAGTCGACTTCAATGATCTAGAATATTATGCGACAAAATTATTGGAAGATGTTAAGGTGGTGTGCGAGCTAAAAGAGGAATACAAATATGTATTCGTGGACGAATATCAAGATGTTAATCCTATGCAAGACGCTGTCATTAGTGGTATAGCAAAAAATAACAATCTATATATGATAGGCGATGTCAAGCAAAGCATATATCGTTTTCGTCAGAACTGCCCAGAAATATTTATAGAGAAGTATTACGCGTATCAAAATGGAGATGTTGACAAAAAGTTGATACTTTTTAACAAAAACTTCCGCAGTGATAGTAATATATTGGATTTTGTAAATAGTATATTTGATCACGCAATTACTAAGGATTGTGTAGGAATAGACTATGCCAGCGAGGCTAGGTTGGTCTCTGGCAAGGCGGGAGAGGCGGCACGAGATAGTGTACACCTTAGCCTAATCGATGCAGCGGCTATCAAGGATAGCAATGATGATAGAGGCGAGGAAGAGGATGTGTCCAAGCGTGAGTATGAGGCGGAGTTGATAGCTAGCAAGGTGGCTAGAATTGTGGATGCAGGGCACAAATTTGGAGACATCGCGATCCTACTGAGAGACAAACAAGAGCTGGCTAGGAATGTATGGATTACACTAAAGAAGTATAATATTCCTGTTACTGTGGTTATCAAGGCAAAGATTTTTGCCTCTGCAGAGATTAAGGTGCTGCATAGCCTACTAAAATGTGTGTACAACGAGGCGGATGATATAGCCTTTGTGACCTTGTTAAAGAGTCCATTCATAGGAGCAACAGATGATGAACTGGTGGATATAAGGTTATGTGCCAAGGATTCAACGACATTCTACGAGGCGTGCTTGGCTGCAGAAGAGACAAAGGTGTCGGACAAGGTAGCAAAGCTGCGTGCAATTTTGCGAGAATACAGAATGCGGATGCTGACGGAGAATATATCTGACATCATGCAGTCTATGATGGAAGAACATAACATATTGACCTATTACAAGAGTATGCCGGACGGTGTGGAGAAGGAATGTTATATTAAGGAATTCATTAATATCATCAGCGGCGAGATATACGAGGGTAATCTGGCACGGCTACTTGATTATCTAGAGGTTATCAAGGACAAAGACTCTGAGATAACTATCAGCAGCGGCGGGGACAGTGTGACGCTGATGACTATGCACGCATCCAAGGGGTTAGATTATCCGGTCGTAATCATTGGTGGGTTTGGTGACAAAGTGGTGAAAAATAGCGGCGGCGATATCAAGATTAACAAAGAACTAGGCATTGCTGTTACTAGTGTGGATGACAGTGTATATGAGAAGATAGATAATGTAAATATGCATGCGATAACACTGATGAATAAGAAGGAAGAATTCGAGGAAGCGATTAGGCTAATGTATGTAGCGCTGACTAGGCCGAAGGGTGAACTATATATTACTGGCGTGGTTGATCTATCGAAAGCGACACGGCTGCCGTTAGAGAAATGTCAGACTTGTTTTGATTTGTTCTTGCTAAGTGTTTCTGATATAGATATGGCATATTTTGTCAACAAGTGTCATAATTTTGTCATTAAACATAACAACGGGGCGAATGTGATTTGTGATATTACGCTGCCAGACATTGCGTCAAAGCGCGGAATAGAGTCGCAAGTCATAATGGACGTATCCAATCCAGAGGTTGTGAAGAAATTGCAATGCTATTATAATATGGTGTCCCCAGACTATAGTGATATTGCCTATAAGAACTCTGTCTCTGCAATACTTAGAGATCAAGAGGTGGATTATGTCAATGCACTAGAAAACTTTCGAAAGATGAAGATAACAGAGTCTGTTGAATCGACTGAGGCTATGGAGATAGGAACTGCCTATCATGCTATAATGCAGCGGGTGGCATATCACAGTCCGCAAGACCTAAAAAAATTGGTAGAAGGGTTAGTCTTTGGTGGCAAAATAAATTCTATATATCTGCCTATGATAGATATATCTAAGATCGCTAAGGCGAAGGAGGCTGTTGAGAAAATGTCGGCTGGTGGCGAGGAGTTGCGATGCGAGACCAACTTCCTTACCCTTGCCCCACACAAGGATCTAATAAATGGCAGCGAATGCACTGAAGAGGTGCTGGTGCAGGGTATAATAGACCTAGTCATAGAGGGCAAGAATGAGGCAATAATAGTGGATTTCAAGACCAATAGGACTAGGAGCAAAGAATATCTAATAGAGACATACAGAACGCAATTGGATTTATATTCCAAGGCATACGAGATGTGTTATCACAAATCCGTTACGCATAGATATCTATACTCATTTGAAATGGGTGAGATGATAGAGGTGTAGAAAAAAATATCTGAGGATTATTGAATATAGTCTCAGATATTTTTTTGCTTGATTAATCTTTATGCGGATTGATATGTAAATAGGAATATTACGCCTATTCCAGTGTTGCCATAAATGTCATATACATAGTTGGAATAGCACGGTATATATGTGAATGTAGTATTCATATCATTAGATCCAGTGCTATTATACGATACTATTTGAGATTGTACAGCAGTAAGTATGCTATCTATACTAGAATATGACTCAGAATCAAATACAAATTCTATATATGTCATGCCTTTGTTTGCAATAGTTGTAATTGTTGTTAGCAAGTCAGCATTACTTGTTATTGCATAATTAGATGCTGAGCTGCTATTGGACTGAATATATGTATTCTCATAATATGTATATGGTGTGCTAGGGGTAGTATAACCAGTTGTGTATCTGCTATTGGCTACGTGTGTGCTACTAATATAGCTATCTGTCACCAAGAAATATTCGTGGGTTATGAATTCATGGACGGAACTATCATAATTAGCTAACATATCTGTCCATGTTATATCCACAACGTACCAGTTGCCATTTATCTGCACTTTATTCCATGCATGACCACCAGATTTGTCATTGACTATTGCTTCGCCGCTAACCTTGATGCAAGGTATTCCTTCCATATTACACATCAGAGAAAATGCCTTGCTAAAGCCGTCGCATACAGCCAGACCATTGACAAATACACCCTCTAGATAGAATGCAGGGCAAGCCATAAAGCCAGTTGTTAACTTAGTCGCCTTGTGGTCATATTGTGTATTGGTAGTAATCCAATCAAATATGGATAGTGCCTTCTCATAATCTGTCATATTAGGTGAGATGATTTCTCGCAAGACATTTTTCGCTGCAGTATATATAGTCTCTGCTCTGCTGCCAGCCACGACCTCTGGTGTGTATCCTGCCTCTACTATATGTAGTAGTTCTTCGCTAGTCGTGGCGGATAGTCTAATTAATTTCTTATCACTAGCCCAATCTTTATATGATGTAGGTCTAGTGCCATTGGTAGTATAATCATAGTAATCATAATATGTCTTCTGACCTGCATATTGTTCGTATACTGTTGCGGTATTGCTAGCACTATACTCGTAGTCTGTCTCACACTCTGTTGCCCCAAAGGTTAGTGAAATAGTGCTTACTCCCTCGGATACACTTACAGAGTATGATATATGCATTGTCTCGGAGAATGATTTTATTGCAGTATCCAGCATACTCTCAGATATATATGACGCAAAGGATGAACTTGCCTTTACCTTCGTTGTAGGTTCTCTCCACAAGAATGAGTGATATACAATATCATTTAATTCTGCCTGGCTAGATACATAATGGTCGTAGAAGTCGCCATTGAATGCAAATATCTCGCCATAAGCATTTGTGTCTGGGTTGTGATAGGTTAGGTCGGTTGTATCGACGTACAGATATTGATAATCAATTACAGATATTATGCTATATGCTATAATGTCGCTAGAGTCGTATATATCAAAACTATTAAGGCTTTGGGTTGTGTTAGATTTGCTAATTTGGTCTATCATCTCGTATGTGCCATCGCCGTTGGTGGCTATCATAACATAGTAGTCGGCATAGTCGGACTTCTCCCAAGTAGCGGTGCTAGAGCCAATCTCTAAGCTAGAATTGGTGCCAATGACAGAATTCTCATATATAACATACTGGTCTACTATCATAACGCTATCGCCAGTCTTCTCATAAGTTGTTGTTGCACGCTCGCTAGTAATATAGTTAGACATATTGCTATATGCCTCTATCTCGACATTATGTGGCTCGTAGTCTGTTATTCGTGATGTTAAGTCTATAGAATTGTCAGTAGTCGTGTATGTAGAGCTACCTATGTATACTTTGTATCCAGTAGCGTTGGCTACGCTATCCCAAGTAATGATATCTTCTACAAAGTCTATGTCTGTGATGTTAGGGGCAGATAGCTGTACAGGCTCTGCCTCTTCTACTATGTATTGGATAGTATTGCTAATATCGCTCTCATCATAGCCGTATGAGGAGTTGGTGGCTACGACATATATATTGTATGTACCTGCGGTTAGATTGCTAATGCTATATGATGAATAGGTTGTGGTATAGTTAGTAGAATTGATAACTACTCTATAGCCCTTTGCTCCATTGATACCGTCCCAAGATACATTGGTGCCAGATAGAGTTATAGTAGGTGTAGCCAGCTTGGTGTATGTTACCGTATTGCTATCGCTGCTATTATATCCGTCAGCTGTTGCAGTGACATATATATTGTATGTGCCAGCGGTTGATATGTAGTTTGTTAAATCAATAAGAGTATTAGTACCGTTATCCACAATATTGCTATTAATGTGGACAAAGTATGCTTCAGCGTCTTCGACGCTATCCCAGGATAGCGTCTTTTGGCTGATATACGCCACTTGTGGCGTGTTCAAGGTCGGCGTAGGTGCTGCGATCGTATATTCTACGATATTGCTGGTGTTATAGAATAATTCTGTTTCGCCGACCTTGGATACTGCTAGGATATACACACTATATGTATTGGGTGTGGATAACTGCAGTGTATAATTATATGCATTGGTTGTTGCAGAGTATGGGATGGTCGCTGCAAGGGTGCTGTCTATGTATACCTCATAATATGATGCATTGGCTATGCCTGTCCAATATATGGTAGAATCTAAAAGTGTTATGCTAGGAGTGGATAGATTGACATAATTAACTACATTGCTCTCATCACTGGATATATATTTCACATCACTAGTAATTGCAACGATATATATCTCGTACTTTCCCACTGCTAGCGAAGAGATATCGTATGATAGGGAGGTGTTAGAGGAGATAGCCACTATCTCCTCGCCATTAACATATATTTCGTACTCTGTTGCTCCATCTACTGCATCCCATGTCAGTGTTGTATCGTCTAGGGATAGGTTAGGAGTAGCTATCTTTGTGGCAGATGCCTTGGTTATAGTCAATGAATAGTAGTATATTTTGGTTGGAGTCTCTGACTGATTGATATACATACTAGCGGTCTTAGGTGTGTTATTACTATTTAGTATTATTGATAGTTCGTATTCGCAAGTTATGCCTGTTATCTCTGATATCAACGCGGTCATACAATTATCAATAGTCTTGTTATTGACTATGGTGTTGAATTTCTCTGCCAGATAGTCTGTATCTATGCCTATAGTTATATCGTAACCTAATGTGTCGTCATTAACCTTGGCATAATCGCCGAAATACTGGATAATATTACCAAGTTCGTTGTCTTCGTTGATTAAGAGTGAGGTATTAAGGATAACTACGGTTGCGGTCGTGTCTTTGCTATATTCTATAATATTTAGCATTTGACTATTTGTATCGTATATCTGAGATATCAATTGCGGGGTGAATTTAACCTCTTTCATTTCTTTCTGGAATGCGGTAATATAGTCAGATGTGTTGTGCTTTGTAACTAAGGTATCCAGATACTCTGTAGTTACAGCCATCTCTACATAGCCAGAGTTGTTAAGCAGTGGAGTATACAGAGCATTAATTAAATCCTGTGAAGAGTCGATATATTGGCTGGACACAACTTCTTCGCCGTCTATATCTGTATATGTCATATTTGCCATAGTATAGTAGTTAAGGGTAGGGGTAAGGCTAGTTGGGTACATAGCAAATTTTTTTCTTCCAGCATATGCTGTATGGCTGGCAGATATAGTATAGTCGGACACTAAGAAATATTTGTGTGCTAGATACTCAGTGTTGCTCTCTGCTAGTTCTGTCCAAGTAATGTCTACCACATAGTACTCGTCGCCTAATTTTACCTTGTTCCACGCATGGCCGCCAGTGCCGCTACTAGTTCTGGCAGTGCCTACGATTCTGACACAATCTATGCCCTCCATATTGCACATTAGAGAATATGCCTTGCTGAATCCGTCGCAGACAGATACGTGCTTCAGGAACACACCCTCTAGATAATAGCAACAGTCCGCTGTGAACACATAGTTATCGTCATAGTGGCTAGTATTGTAGTCATATAGTGTCTCATATGTTATCCAGTCGAATATTGCCAGAGCCTTCTCATAATCTGTCATGCTAGGGGAGATGATATCGTTTAGAACCTCTTTTGCCTTGGAATATATCACATCTGCTCTGCTGCCGTCTGCACAGATAGGAGTGATTTTGTTCTCTACAGCATTATATAGCTGCTCTGAGGTCGTTACATCTTGGGTTAGTAGATATTGGTCAGATATATAGTCGTCATAATTGACATCTCTAGAACCATTAGTCTCGTAGTCATATGTCTTGTAATACCCTAGGCCTGTGTCTTCCTTATTCATCAGATATAGGGTATTGATAGTCTGATTCGTGTTGCATTGATATACTCCGCAGAAGTCTAGCGATACGCCATATTGATTCTTGGACGCATCCACTACCCCGCAATACGAGCTGCCATATTTCTTAGATTTGTAATAACAAGTCTCGTAGAATGATTCGAATGCGTCAGTTATCTGTGATATAACAGCACTGGACTGAGATATCTTGCCGCTGGCTTGTTGTACCTCATTGGCGTAGCTTGGGTCAAATGTTAGGGTGTAGTCCTCTATACGCGAGATGAAGTTATAATACACAATAGCATTTAGTTCTTCTTCAGAATTGATATAATAGTCCCAGATATATCCGTCGACCAGTCTGATGACATAATTTCCATCTGGGTTGTAATAATTGATTCTAGGCGAGATTACTGCTACAGTGCCGTCTGGATATATAGCACTGATATTGTATGCTACTATTTGGTGTGGAGTAACTACCCCCGGGATAGTGGCGATGTTATATGAAGATGCCGATGTCTCTATCTCCATATACCCAGTAGAATTGGTGAATAATGACAGCATATATTTCTTGGCACCTTCGGCTACACCCCAAGATATAGTCGTGCTAGACATGGATGTGGCTACGCTATTAACCTTAGAATAGTCTACTTTACTACTAGGCAGGCTAGAAGATAGGAATGCGTTGCGATTGTTAATAATAACAGAGTTACTACTCTTGCTATCTGCTACGTTTTGATCGTTGGACTTAGCTACGATGGTGAAATTATATTCTGTATTGCTATTCACAAACTTAGAATAGTCGTAAGTCAAGATATCGCTAGCGCTAGAGATTGTGTCCACAACCTTGCCATTGAGGCACACATCATATACATCGGTCTCATCAGTATTGTACCACTGCAGTATCTTCTGCGATGTGTCCGCAGCCAACACGGGGCTGGTCAGATACTTGCTTTTGCCAACGAATGAGAATGAACATTCGCAGCCGCTGAATGCAAATGGGATTATAAATATTGCAAATAATAATGCAAAGATTATATATTTTTTTGTTTTTCTTTTTTCCATTATCACTTTTCCCCAAAATAATTGTATATGATTGATAGTTATTTTGTGTTAACATTTATATTTTACTACAAAAATATATATATTCAAACTCAATTTTTTTAAAATATAAAGTTGTACATTTTTCTGTAACGTATACAAAAAAGTATTTGAGGGGAAATAATCTAGCCCTCAAATACAGTTAGTGATATCTTCCACAATCCCTCCACATCAGACGATGTAGGCAAGAACTCGAAGATTATGGTGATAATTGTGTTGTTACGCACGCTGGTGGTGATATTGGGTAGAGTCAATTCTTCTATGAATGCAATTTCTGACCAAGAGTCTATAGGTGCGTTAAGATAGTAATAATTATCTTCCATTATCAGCCACTTAGAGGTAGGAGATAGCGTAACATCCACGCTCTCGCCTACGATATTGTAGTCGGCATACATGGCCTTAGCTCTGACATAGTAATTTTGACTTAATTCTGCCGTTTTTAGCACCACGTCTTGGGCGTATTTGGTGCCACTGACTATGTTGGACGGATAGACAATATTGGCCAGCACATTGCTCTTGCCATCGGTATATTCAACCTCTATCTTCTCGCCCAAATTAGTGTCAAATATTCTAATTTTGCTCTTGGAGTACAGATATACATTAGCAATAATAGAGGCTGCCAATAGCACGGCTAGTGCGAATAGAATATATATGGATATTCTTGAAAAATATTCTGGTTTTGTATTATTTTCGTTGCTCATAGTATATTTATAGACAATCCATACTAGACTTAAACCAATACAAGACAAGAATTGATATTACAATCTACCAAAATTGTTTTTTAATAATATGTATTTGTTTTGGAGAAAGACAAAAAATGATATATACTACTAGAGTATATATGTATAATACGCTAATTAACGCTATGTGTAAGAACATATGCGAATAAATATAGAGGTGAGTCGTGGACGAGAAGCAGAAGAAAGCTAGCAAAGCCAAGATTAACAAGAGTACAAAGGTAGACAATGTGGCGAAGGTAGATGCCGCTAAGCCAAAGTCTGAGAAGAAAGTTGTGGCAAAGGCTGATACCAGAAAGGCCAAGGGGCCAAGAGACGGCGAGGTCATTGGGCTACAAGAGACTGTTGCTGCAGCAACTAAGAAGGCGGCAAAGGCGGATGCTAATCAAGAAGTACTGAAGGTGAGAAAGGGCAAAAGCACTATAGAGGTCGTTAGGTTCAAGGCCAGTAAGAGCCAAGGTCTAACATACGATGAGGTGCAGCAGCGTAATGAGCAAGGGTTAGTCAATGTAGTAGAGGACAAGAATACCAAGACATACAAGAAGATATTTTTCTCTAACATATTCACATTCTTCAACCTACTATGTATAACGGTGGCTATAGCATTGATTGCTGTGGGCAAGATATCTGATTGCTTCTTCATGGTGATAGTGCTGGCTAATACATTGATAGGAATTATCCAAGAGATTAGGGCGAAGAAGACTATAGAGAAGATTAGCCTAGTTAATAGTCCGACCAGTAAGGTCGTGCGGGCTGGGACAGAGTCTGAGATACCAGTGACAGAAATGGTACTGGATGATGTGGTAGTATTTAACACTGGCAGACAGATTTCTGCCGACTGCATCATAATAGACGGCGAGGTTGAGGTCAATGAGAGCTTGCTGACGGGTGAGAGTATTCCTGTGAAGAAGGGTGTAGGTGATGTACTATTTAGCGGTAGTTTCATTATAGGCGGCAAATGCTATGCCAAGGTAGACAAGGTAGGCAATGAGAGTTACACAGCGAAATTGTCTGACAAAGCAAAAGAATATCAGAAGCCTAAGAGTGAACTATTGGGCAGTCTAAAGTTGATTATAACAGTAATAGGCTTCATAATTATACCTTTAGCAGTTCTGACATTCCTGAACAATTATAGTGGTACAGCACAGAATCTATCTGAGACCATAGGTAGTACAGCTAGTTCGATAGTGGGAATGATACCTAGCGGAATGTTTTTGCTGACCAGCATGGCATTGGCAGTAGGTGTGGTGAAGCTGGGTAAAAAAAGGACATTGGTACAAGATCTATACAGCATTGAGATGCTGGCAAGAACGGATGTGCTGTGTTTGGACAAGACAGGCACAATTACTGATGGAACGATGAAGGTTAATGCTGTTATCCAGCTGGACAACACAATCAAGCATACAATGAGTGATTTGATAGGTTCTATGCTAACAGCATTGGATGACAACAACCAGACGTCTAGGGCGTTAATCAATCACTTTGGCTACAGCAAAGATATGACAGCAAAGGCAATTCTACCTTTCAATAGTACTAGGAAGATGAGTGCAGTTACATTTAAGAACGGCGAGACTTATGCAATGGGTGCACCAGAGTTCGTACTAAAGACCAAGCATAAGGAAGTAGACAATCTAGTAAAACAATACGCTCAGAAAGGATTCCGTGTACTTCTGGTTGTATCATGCGAGGGCGAGATTGAGAAAGAGAAGATATCTATGAAGCGTACGCCAGTGTGCATAATAGTAATAGAGGACCACATCAGAGAGGATGCAGTAGAGACACTAGCATGGTTCCGAGACAACGGTGTGGCAGTGAAGATAATATCTGGTGATAACCCGCTGACAGTTAGCGAAGTAAGTAGGCGTGTAGGAGTAGAAGGGGCTGAGAGGTTCATTAGCCTAGAGGGGCTGAGTGAGCAGCAAGTAATAGACGCGGTAGATAACTACACGGTATTTGGCAGAGTATCGCCAGAGCAGAAGTGTATATTGGTCAAAGCACTGAAGGCGAAGGGGCACAAAGTAGCCATGACTGGTGATGGAGTAAATGATATATTAGCCTTAAAAGAAGCCGATTGTTCCATAGCAATGGCTAGCGGTAGTGAGGCGACCAGACACGTCAGTCATCTGGTGTTACTGGACAGCAACTTCAGCTGTATGCCAGAGGTTGTGGCAGAGGGTAGGCGTGTAGTTAACAACGTACAGAACTCGTCTTCGCTATTCCTAATGAAGACGATATTCACGATATTGCTGACTATATTCTGTCTAGTTATGGGTATCAAGTATACATTCTCTAGTACTAGGCTAATTATGATACTAGAATTGTTCGTAATAGGTGTGCCATCGTTCTTCTTATCGTTGCAGCCGAATACAGACAAGATAAAGGGAAAGTTCTTGACCAATCTAATGGTGAGATCTCTACCTGCAGCGTTGATATTTACGCTAATGGTTATTAGTATGTATCTATTACACATTGCTGGATTTGTCAGCGAAGTGGATTATCAGACTATGTCGTCACTGTGCGTGACACTGGCTGGTGTATTAGTATTATTTAGATTGTGCAAGCCATTCAATGTATATAGAGGTGCGATGTTCTCTGTAATGCTGGTGTTAGTGGCGTGTGCAATATTCATTAACCCAATATATGCATTCTTGGGCTATACTCAGCTGAATCTGCAGAACATATTATTCATTATAGTATTTGTTCAGTTTGCATACCCTATATACAATACTTTTGTGAAATTTTTTGAAAGCAAATTAGGCAAGAATGAAAATTAGGAAAGGATTATGAGAAGACACAAACAATTTTATGATGTAGAAGTTATTAACAAGAATATCAGAGAAGATTTGCGAAAACAAATTCTGGATACAGAGAGCAGATATCGTGGGCAGTTGTTTAATATTGCGGACAGAATAATAGCTGACAAAGAGATCAAAATGGTGTTAATGGCAGGACCTAGTTGTGCGGGTAAGACTACAACTGCTAGGTTGCTAAAAGAGATACTGGAGAAGACTGGTAAGGATGTCATAATGATATCTATGGATGATTTCTTTGTAGATAGAGATTTGACTCCGCTATTACCTAATGGTCAGAAAGACTTTGATAGTCCTAGAGCATTGAACTTTGAGTTAATGAATGAATGTTTTACAGAATTATTTACTGGCAAGAAAACATGGTTCCCTAGATTTGACTTTGTTAGTGGCAAGAATATTAGACAAGATAGGGTATTGCAAGCCAAGTACAATTCTGTTATAATATTCGAAGGGTTGCACGTTCTTAACCCATTACTGCTAAAATCGATAGGCACCAAAAAATATTTTGGGATATATGTCAATGCCCTTACTGGATTCAAGTATGGCAAGGAGAAGGTCAGTACTGTAGAGCTGAGACTGATGCGAAGGCTGATAAGAGACATTGGCAGGCGTAACTTTGGAATTCATAAGAATCTGAAGACTTGGGAAGACGTGTGCAATGCGGAGAAGAAATATATAACGAAGTACAAGCGAAATGCGGATGCTATAGTAGACACTACTCATGAGTTTGAGCTAGGTGTGTTGAAGGCAGAGCGGAAATTGATAGAGGTGGATAATGGTCAAGATTTCCACAAAATCAAAGCATTGAAATTTCTAAATTATGCAGAGTATGTGGACAAGACGGCTTTGCCTAATACGACCCTAATGTGGGAATTTGTGGACCCGCCTATGGTAGAAAAAGTGGAAGAAGATAAATAATAATTATGAGAGGAAGAAGATGTCAGACAAGAATTTAACAATGGACAAGATAGTAAATCTGTGCAAAGGCAGAGGATTTGTATTCCCCGGCAGTGATGTGTATGGCGGATTTGCTAATACATGGGACTTTGGTCCAGTGGGAGTAGAGCTGAAGAATAATATTAAGAGAGCGTGGTGGAAGAGATTTGTACAAGAGAGCCCTAATACATATGGTGTGGATGCGGCAATCTTGATGAATCCTACAGTATGGAAGGCTAGCGGTCACGTAGATAGCTTTTCTGACCCAAAGATGGATTGCAAGTCATGCAAGCAGAGATTCAGAGCAGACAATATGATAGAGGACCATAGTAAGGGAACTGTTGTGCCAGACAAAATGACCATGGAAGAAATGGAAGCATATGTGGCAGAGCACAAGCTGAAATGTCCTAAGTGTGGCAACCATGACTGGACACCTATCAGACAATTCAAGCTAATGTTTGAGACATCTAGAGGAACAGTAGAGGGCGAGAAGGATACAGTATATCTTAGACCAGAGACTTGCCAAGGCGAGTATGTTAATTTCTTGAATGTGCAGCGTACTGCTAGGGCAAAAGTTCCTTTTGCTATAGCGCAAGTGGGAAAATCCTTCCGTAATGAAATAACTCCAGGCAATTTTCTATTCAGAACAATAGAGTTTGAGCAAATGGAACTACAAATGTTCTGCAAGGAAGATACATCTATGGATATTTATCATGACTACAAGGCACAAGCACACAAGTTTGTTAATGACCTAGGTCTTAGCGAAGAGCATCTAAGATTCCATGATCATGACAAGTTGGCACATTATGCCAAGGCTGCTTGCGATATCCAATATCTATTCCCAATAGGTTGGCAAGAATTGAACGGAATACACCACAGAGGTACTTGGGATCTATCTAGACACCAAGAATTTAGTGGCAAGAATATGCAATATCTAGATCCAATCACTAATGAGAAATATACTCCTAACGTAATAGAGTACTCTATTGGTGCAGACAGATTGACGCTAGCAACATTGTGCGAGGCATATACGGAAGAAGTTTTGGACAATGGCGAGACCAGAGTGGTATTGAAATTCCACCCATACATTGCACCATACAAGGTAGCAATATTGCCATTGCAGAAGAATTTGAGCGAAAAAGCAAACGAAGTATATAGAATGCTGGCAAAATACTATATGTGTGACTATGACGAGGCGGGTAGTATTGGTAAGCGTTATCGTAGGCAGGACGAAATTGGAACACCATATTGTGTAACAATTGACTTCGATACACTAGAGGACGGCAGTGTGACAGTGCGTGATAGAGATACAATGGAGCAAGTAAGAATCAAGATAGAGGACCTAAAAGCATACTTGGACGAAAGAATTGTATTTTAATTATGAAAAAATCCACAAAAACACAACAATTTGTGGATTTTTTTGTTTGTATGTGAAGGTGGTTGTCTATTCGAGCAAAAGCGAGAACACCTCGGGTGGCACGACAGTGACGGGTTCCCGCCCCGTTTGCCGGGTAGGGTTCCCGGCTGTACCCAAGGGTTTGGCGTCGTTATTCGTCGTACAAGACGTATGTCTTGTTATCAAATTTTATTTTAATGATATTGCTACGCAATGATATTAGGCAATTCCTAATGATATTACTCACTTCGTTCGTAATGATATGATATCCGCCATTCCTCGATAGAGGAATATCATTGAAACTATTTGCAATCTAATTTTCGAAGAAAATATCATTCGCTATGGCGAATATCATTGTAGAACAAAAAAACAACACGTTTATGTTATTTTCTGTTCTACATGGCTGGGGTGGTAGGTAATTCGGTGTGGAGCAGAGCGACACATTTCCGCACGGCAAAATATTTTTTTGCGTGAGTGCGGAATACAAGCGAGAAGCTTTCGCGTATACGCGATTGTTGTGTGTTACACAACAAAACCACCGCAGCCTAAAAAAAACAAACCCCAGAAAGGCTTGTGTTTATTGGCTGGGGTGGTAGGATTCGAACCTACGCATACGGGAGTCAGAATCCCGGGCCTTACCGCTTGGCAACACCCCAATACATTATCTGACATTATTCTACACACTATGACATCACCAAAATCAATGTCCACACATATTGTAATATGTAAAAGTCAAAATATCAAGCATTTTTTGAAAAAATAGTATTAAATATACACATTTTCTTGCTAAATTGGGTATTGACAAGTGCCATTAGGTGTGTTAAAATAAGTAAAGTTTATAAGAAATTATAGACTTTGTCAAGAAAATTTGAGCATTATTTAAAATTTGTTTTATTGAAAAATGGAGGTTTATAAAACAATGAGAAAATTTTGGGTAATATTCTTTAGTGTATTCACTGCATTAGTAGTAGCATTATCCTTGATATTCGTCTTTGCAACTAGGGAGACTATCAAGATATCTGCAGATGTAATGTATGTGAATGTAGGCGATACATTCTCGCTGACATTAGATAAGAAGAATGCAAGCAATTCTACTAAGATAACCGCTGAAAGTAGCGATTTGTCAGTAGTTACTTTTGATATGGAGAGTAGCATGGCAGTAGCAAAATCTGGTGGTGTAGCTAGAATTACTTTTACTACGACTAACAGCAGATACAGGAGTCTGCACTGCGACGTAATGGTGGGTGACGGAACTACAGAGAATCCATTCTACATCGCTACTGCAGAGGATTTGGCACAAATTGGTGCGGCAGATAGTATATATCCAGCAGATGCTTGTTACAGATTGGTGGCAAATATTGATATGTCACAGCACAACGACGGAATTTGGGCTCCTATAGCAGAGTTTAGCGGAGTGCTAGATGGTAATGGTTATACTATAACTAATACTGTTATTGGTGTTAATGATTCAGATAATAACGAGACTCTAGCCAATGCTGGTATATTTGGCACAATCTCTGCGGCTGGTAAGGTAACTAATCTAAAGGTAGAGAATTTCTATGCCAGGGGCAGTTATGTTAACTTTGGTGTAATTGCTGGTGTTAACTATGGTAAAATTGACAGAGTAGAGATCAAGAATGCATTCCTAGAAGTAGACGCTGATGTTATTGGTGGTGTAGTTGGTATCAATGAATCTACAGACTACATGGGCGATACTAGATGCATTGCTAGTGTATCTCAGACATCTGCTGATGTTACAATTGGTGTAGAGCAGAAGATGACAGACAATGGCATTGTATATATCAATGTTGGTGCTAATGGCATCATCGGCGGTATTGCTGGTGAGAACATTGGTGGACAAATCATTAATACATATTCTATCGGTAAGGTTGTGTTAGGCGAGGCTGGCATAGTATATGGTGGACTAGTAGGTAACAACACATATACAATGCTATCTACAGTAGACGAGGCAACTAGTTCTAATATGGCAGCTGCAAAAATTGCAAATAGTTATACGGCAATCTCATTATTTTCTAGCAAAGTCGGCAACTTCTCTAACGAGATCCTTGGTGGAGTTGTAGGAAGAAATACAGATATTGAAGAGGTCGTAGACAAGAACGGCGTAGCAGTAACAATCTCTTCTAACAATATCACCGGTGTATACTATGACACTGAGAATTTGAATGATGCAGACAATGCTAGCATCAAAGATTTTGACGGAATAGGCAGCAACAATATAATCAATGCAGAGGCTGGCAAGGTCGTAGAGGCTGCTGGTTATGTCAAGGGATATAACACTGCCAATATGAAGGTGCAGGCTAATTACAAGGCTAACGCAAAGACTACAAGAATATATGACACCAAGGGTACACTTATTTCTACAAAGGTAGAGGGTACTAATTGGGATTTTGATAAAGTATGGATTATGAATAGTGATAATAACGGCTATCCACATCTAACATATGCCAAGGTTGACGCTGAGGCAGAGCAAGAGGTGGTAGACAGCTATATAGTACTAAATACTTATCAAGTAACTATTAATCAATATAATACTAATACTGATAAGGCTACAAGTGTAGCAAAGATGATAGTATCTGATGCGGAGGGCAACGAGATATCTACTCATACAAGTAGTTATATTACTATGGACATTGTAGAGGGATTCAAGTTAGCAGCTACCTCTAAGGGTGTAGAGATCTACGACCTAGATGGCAAGCTGTATCAATCTATCTCATTTGTACTATCTAACGAGGACTATAAGCTGAATAGAATCGTATCGGATGAATACACTGTTAGCAATGCTGGTATCGTAAAGGACAATGCTAACGTTAATGTATACTTCGATTATACTAATCATGTGCTTACAATATTGGATGCAACTACTGGCAAGATATTGAAGTTATGGTCTACTGTTAAAGAAGGCACAGTATTGAATACATATATTGCTGTCATCGCAGAGGAGCTGTCTGGTCAATCTAATATCAAGTACAATACTAAGCAGAATGGTACTGGATACTCATATACAGCGTATAGCAAGATGCCAGCTAATGACTTAACACTATATGCTATATACTCTAAGACAACAACTCCAAGCGAGCCATCTACTCCTAGTACTCCAAGTGAGCCAACAACTCCAGATTACTCTGAGACTAATGTATACGAAATATCTAACATGACAGATTGGAATAAATATGTTGTGGCTTATGCAAAAGATTCAGATATTAAATTCGTTCAGACTAATTCATTCTCTGTGACATCTTCATTCCAAGTATGTCCAGTTATCAACGGTGAGTATGACGGAAATGGTTATACAATAACAATAAATGGTACTCAGACTAACTATGGTGTATTTGACAAAATAGGTGCTAATGGCAGCGTATACGACCTAAATGTAAAATATAGTACATATAACAGCAAGATTACATCTGTATATAATGATATGTATTTTGGTGGTATAGCTAATGTGTGCTATGGTGAGGTAAATAACTGCAAAGTATCTGGTAAGATATATATTTCTAACAAAATCGAGTCTGGTGTAGCTGGTGTAGTAGGACATCTATACAGCGGACTAGTAGTAGATTGTGATAACGAGGCAACTATATCTGCTACATCTCAGGCAGTAGCAGGGATTGTAGCTGCGATGAGAAGTGGTGAGGTATCTGGATGTAGTAACTCTGGTGCTGTAACCAATAACTCTGACACAATCTATGATTATGATATACTATATAACGGAACTGTAATATCTGCTGGTATAGTAGGATATATGTATAGTACTGGATATTCTAAGATTGTTGAGTCTAATAGCAATACTGCTAAGATAACATCAGAAGTTCCTGGTGATGGTGATGGTGGTAACTCTGCTGGTATAGTAGGATATACTAATGGTGGTACAATCGAGAACAATAGAAATAGTGGTGCAATAGAGTCTGATTATATGGCCGGTGGAATCGTTGCATTCTGCGATGGTGCTACTATCTCATATAATACAAACTCTGCGAATATTTTAGCAGAATCTAATGTGAAGGGTACTAACGTATCGGCAGGTGGAATAATAGCAAAGGTACACAATAGTGGAACTGTAACATACAACACTCAGTCCAAGGGTACTATTACAGCCAAGGGTGCTATTCCTGGTGGATCAGAGGCATTTGCTGGTGGTATTATAGGTTGTATGTGGTACGGCGGAACTGCCAAATATAACAAGTTGGCATATAATGCATATATCAGTGCAACTGGTGTTAGTGCATTTGCTGCAGGTGGTTGTGGTAGAGTATGCCAAGCTACATTCTCTAACACTACATATACATCTACATGGCAGTCAAATTGCAGCCAGTATCTAACTGCTACTGGTACATGGCTTGCCTTCGTACAGACTAATTACAACATGAATGTTTATGGCGTTTAAAAGAATATAAATCCGAGAGTAATCCTCTCGGATTTTTTTGTGCCTTGTCCACAAAAATAGACTAATTGTGGACAAAAACATATCTTGCAAGATGCATCAAAAATCTGCAAAAATCGAAACGATAGCAAAGATTACAAATTGCACTAACTTTTAAAAAAATTTTACATATAATAAATAATGTAGTAAAATATATAGCGAAGAGGTTGTTGCTTCAGTTGAGGTAAAGCGACAGATGTAAACTTTTTTTCGCGTCATCAATATGTGACGCGTATAAATACTCATTATCTTGGGGGATTAAGGATATGGACACAAGTATGATTGTTAACATAGCTATTACTGCAGTTGTGGCATTATTCGTGCTGGCTGGAATGTTCTGGGGAATGGTCAGAGGTCTGAAGAAGACTGCAATACGGGGTGTGTGGTTACTGGTCACTGCGGGCATACTAATGCTATTTCTGTCCGGAGTAATAACCAACGCTATTCTTAATATGTCATTTACATATACATACGAGGGTGTAGAGGTACATAACCTATCAGAGCTGATTAGTGCTATGATAGATGCATCGGGGGCAGATGTCAGTGCGTTTGGTGACAGTATTGCAGTGGCAGTAGAGACTATCATCAGATACATTGCGTTGCTGTTGAATGCGTTCACTTTCGTTATTCTGTTCTGGATACTGAAGATTGTGTTATTGCCTGTGAACTGGGCATTATCGAAGTGGGTATTCCTATCCAAGCGTGAGAGACAATACAGAGCCGATGTGAAGGAGTATAAGAGATATAAAAAAGCAATGCGTGGCAAGCCAAAGATGGAAGTTATGGCATTTGCGGTAAACGATGACGAGGTGTATGTAGAAGAGGTCAAGGAAGTCACTGAGGCAGAAAAGAAAAGCAAAGGATTCGCGTCGCTATCCAAGGCAAGGTCTGCATTCGACGATATGAGGATTAGGTCAGAGCAGCTGAAGGGGCATACATATCAAGAAACGACCCAAGAGACAGAGGCTAACCAGCTATTAGATAGACCTTATCAGGAACCTCAGGCACCAGAGGTGGAAAAGGTTGTAGAGGAAAAGGTAAAGGTAGAGTTCCAGCCAAAGGATGAGCATAAGCCAAAGAGTGAGAAGAAGGAAGAGAAAGTAGAAGAATTCCGTGTAACCAAGAAGCCAAAGAAGCTAAAGAAGCACAGAATGTTGGGAATGCTGGTAGGGGGAATATTAGGACTATTCATCGCTGGCATTACACTATCTCCTGCTATAGGCATCCTAAGCCTAGCTGACGACATAAATGCAAGCAACGAGATAGAGTTAGAGAACGGAACAAAGCAAGGCATGATAGACTATCTGACCGAAGGTATGTTCTCAGAGATTAATAACTATTACAAGGACGCAATTGGCACCAACATACTGACATATAGCGGCAGCAAGTGGGTGGCTACAACTACATTCAATGCGCTGACCAGTGGCAAAATAGATGGCGTGGATGCCAATTTCACAAAAGACATTGCGGCTATCATGGCTGTAGTGAACGAAGTCAACACTATTACCACTGTTATGTCCGATACTGAAAATAATAGTTATAACCAAGTAACAATGGACAAACTATTGAGGTCTGCAGAAAAGATTGTGGACAAATTGTTTGATATCAGTATCATCAGCATATTGACTCCGCACATCATAGAACTTGCGGCAAATATGCTGGAGCAAGAGATTAGTAACCAGGTAATTATCAAGGCAGATAGCACGAGTAGCGAGGGTGACAGTATTATCAACGATGATGACCTTAAGGATATCCTTACTACTGCGGTGGCTGCGTTAAGAAAAGTGGACACAGCTGATAAGCTGGAGCTGGAACTGAAATCATTGGTGTATATCTTAAAGACGTTGAACTGCGGTGTGGTCTTGACTGGCGAGACATCGTCTACGAGCTTGCTGGCAGAGATGATGAAGAACATGAACGATGATTCAGAATCGCAAATGATTAGGACTATTCAGAAGCTAAACTATGATTATTACAAGACAAATAATTCCCTATATTTCACTTATTTAATTAATAATTTCTACGAGTACCAAGGCTATGAGCCTATTGTGGCGAATAGTATATTGCCAAAGGGTGTGGATTTGATGCTAAAGCTGCTGTTAAGAGAGCTAGAAATGGAAGAAGTGGCTGATGCACTGACAGCTCTTGATAATAACAGTGTCAAGGAATTCGTGATCAATACATTTGATAACGCATTCACGATTATGTTGGAAATTAACACGACATACGACAGCAGCGGAAATATAACGTATATAGAGTACAGCGAGGACACTATATCAGAGATAGGTCTATCAGAATTAAACGAGACTGTATTTAGGTCACTTGGTAAGATTATAGACGGCGTAGCCAATATGGTAGATGATGATACATATGCTACTATATTGGACAAACTGGCGACTGCCATAGCAGAGTCCATGGAGGGTGTATTTGCATCAATGCTGACAGTGGATGATGCTAAGACACTGTCGGGTAATATTGGCAATGCGATTAAGACATTTGGAACAGAGACAACATTTGAGAAAGAATTGGTTAGTATCTCAGAGATGTTTGATTATCTATTGATAGGCAAGACTGTCGTAGACGAAGAAGGCAATGAGACTGTAATAAAACCATTGATAGAGAGTAAGGACGGAAAATACACTTTCGGCAATGCTGGAGAGAAACTGAGCAATGTAATGAACGATATCACTAATCTAGAACAGTTTGGCAAAGTAGTCAATGCGATGCAAGAGGTGAAGATATTTAGCTACAAGGCAGAAGACCAGGACTATAACAACCTAACATTCTTGCTTAACGGATTCTTGCAGAAGACCAAGACTGACATAAAGGCAGAACTGGATGCAGAGGTTAATGAGGTAATCACGCTGACCGCAAATGGATTTGTTAATGAGCCAACTACTACCAATGGATTGCTATACAATATTATTAATGGCTTGCAAAGAAATGTAACAAATAATATAAAAGAAAATGGCGCATATGACTGGGCAACGGGCTTCGGTGATACACCGCTATATTCTGGAGTCATGGCAGATATCAATGAGGCGGGCGATAGTATATTTGATTTCTCATCCACCAATGAAGGCAATAATATCATAGATATATTGCTGGAGAATAATACAGAAGTAATGGTGGGATATGATAAGGTATATTATTGTCTACTGGATTATATCAAGGTATATTCTCTATTCGACGGAGTGTTGACCAGATTGTTCAATGACTTGCAGTCAGTGGCTGAGGCGACATTGTCAGAAGATGACTTCGTGATGAAAGATGAGATTATATCTGTATTCAATACTGTAATAGGCAATCTGTCGGGCACAGCCAGTTCTAATGCTGATAAGAGCAATACATTCTACAATCAGCTGACAATTCTGAACAATGCTATTACTCCACTGAACGAGATGATAGACGAGTTTGGTAGCGAAGATATAGAAATCAATAAGGATACTCTGGCGAAATTGGGCAGAGTGTTAGACAAGCTGACGGCTACCCAAGGTAGCTCTAGATTGCTAGAAGACAAGGATGTTAATAATGTAGTAGTGGGGTTACTCGATAGCGAGGTTTTGGGCGAAAACGGAGTCTTGAGTGGTATAACTGATGAGAGTATCAAGGAACCTCTAGAAAAATTATTAAATGTAATAAAAGAGAGATTTGATAACAATACCATTAGTAAAGAAGTACAGAAGACCGCGACGCTGGGCAAGTGGGAGAGAATAATGTCTGCTGTAGGCGAACTAATGGAGACATCATTCGATGACATGAACACAATCGAGGGGGCTATGAATAGTGTTGGTACCATACTGGATACTATGACTGGCAGAGAGAAGAGTGGTAACGCCATATCTAGCACAGGGGTAAAACTAGCAACGGACGATGATGTCAAAGAATTCTTGATTGCTGTAATTGCTAATTATGTGGGTGGCGATGAGAATATAGACGGTGTGTTCAAGAATGTAGTATTTGCTAATAACAATAATGCGAAGTTGAACGCCCTAATAACAGCTATAGACGGCGATGGCGAGAAATATCAATATTTCGATAGTTTTGATACAAATGACGGCATGAGTGGTGTGCTGGAGAATCTATACAATCTGACTATCGATGCCAGATTCTCTTGGACAAAAGTATGCGATAATCTGAGTGACGTCGTGGATATCCAAGATATAACACTGGGTAACTTCGATAACGCTGACGGCAAGCACTCATTCTATGATGAGACCAAAGTTGCCACTAGCGGAATAGGTCTGACCCTGGACAATATGCTGGCTGCAGATTATACCCTGGTCAATATTGCGCAAGTCAAATACATAATCAATAACCAACTAGATTTTGAAGAAAGTGGATACACCAAGGGGCTATCTAATACAATCAAGGGCAATGTCAATAAGATATCCAGTTCTACTCAGATTAGCTTCGATAATGAGTTTAGGACAGTTCAGTATCTGATAGATATTGGTAGTGAGAATAGTGCTGATAATGTCGATGTGACACAATGGGGCGTGTATTTGGACGAAATAGAAGGAAGCGTGCTGTTGGATGGTGTAGGCGAGGTTGTTGTAGGCAATGCCCTAGATGAGATTGTTGCAGAGACGGAGGATATGCCAGACCAAAATATAGGTCAGCCAATTACCAGATTATTAACTGCTGTAAATAATAATTTTGCTAGCGTCGTAGCTGATACAAATAATACATGGACGAAAATATTTGCTGCATTTGACAAAATAACAGACATAGAATTCTCTGCCCTAACTGAGATTGGAAATGCACTAGATAGTGTAGCAAATATGCTGGATATATTGACCGGTAGACCATTCAAAAATAATTCTACTGATGAGACTACTATTAGTGTGGAGTTCGTAGGCGATATGGCAGCTAAGGAGTTCTTAATAGGCATTATTGCTAATAACATAGGTGCTAATGCCACTATGGGGGCCGAAATAAAACAAATAATATATAATGTATCTGGTGCAAATAGCGATTTTATAGATAGGTACAATGCATTAATCTATGTGCCAGAGGATAGTAGTAATGACGAAAAGGCTGCTCTGCAATACTTTACCATATTTAATGGAACTACTAATGTATCTGATATGACTGGTGTATTGCAGCAATTAGATAGATTAACTACAACTGCAGACGACTTTACATGGACTGCTGTGTGTGGCAATTTGAAGCAATTGGTGCAGATAGAAGATGTTAATTTGGGTAAATTCGCTGGCGATACTGCTCATACGTTGTACACATTAGGCAATGCAGAGGTGGCTGGCGTAGGTGCAAAGCTAGATACAATACTGGCAGAGAAATATACAATACTTAATATCTCTCATGTAAAATATCTGATAAAGCAAAATGTTGTGATAGATGATAGTGCAAAAAGTTATATTAAGAATGTGGTAGACGATATTAAGGCCAATGTAGATAATCTGACAGCAGGAACGTTGGACACAGAGTTCAAGTCTGTACAATATCTAATAGACATAGCATCAGCTACAACAGGGAATGCGGCTATATCTACTAGCCAGATAGGTGTACATCTGGATGAGATTAATACATCGGTGCTAGTAGGGAATATTGGAATCAGTATTGCCAACAATATAATAGACACAATAGTTGGCGATTCTGCTGATGAGGAGTTCGAGGATATAAGGGCTAAGATTGCAGAAGTAGATGCAGTTCTTAATGCATTCAAAGGAACTACAGATGTACGATATTTCTTCGTGGCAGACAATATCAAGGCGAATATGGCAGCAAGCTCTAATACAGAAATATTTGGTGCAATCGAGTCTATCAAGAATGAGATAACTAGCATAGAAATAGGTGAAAGTATAAGTGAAACTAATACCATAGAGCTGAGCAAAAAATTGTATGTATTCCAAGACAATATCTTGCTTGGAATCAGAGAGACCAGATACCTTGCAATATTTGTTATAGAGGGATTGGTTAGCTTGGCAGATGTCGCTGGATATTCTTCGAATGTAAACAATAATTATACTATGAACAATAATTACAAGCAATATTTGAGTGATAACTTTGAGAGCAATATTGTAGCAGAGCATTATGCTGATGATGCGAATGGAACAATGTCAGAGTTTAACAATGCTGCGGATGATTATAAGTATTATTATATTGTCCAAAGAGTTATGAATGACATTGGATCAGTATTAGGTAGTATGATTTAATAAAAAACAAGTCGAGATTAATTCTCGACTTGTTTTTTTCAACTATTTTTCTCTAATTTCTAATTTATCGTAGTCAAACACATCGCTGTCGAAGAATTCTGACATCGACATGCCCAATTCTCTGATAATTAGAGCCATATTTCGAAAATTTGGCGTCTCGTATTTGCAGTTCAATATATCCGCAAGAGTGCTATGGTACAGACCCGTTAGTTGTGCCAATTTGTATTGGGTCATCTTTTTCTCTTTTAATATCTGCCTAACTCTGACCGCAAAGGCTCTGTTTAACTGCATTATCCATCCCCCGTATCGTAATATGTTAATAGAGTTTAACCAATATTTCGGGTTTAACTATTTAAGGAAAACCAGATATTTATTTTGAAAAAACAACTTTTTCATATATAATATGTACCGAATTCCCGAATTTTATTAAGGAGCTGAATTGAATATGTTATTAAAAAGTAATTTAGCAGATTTAATTGACAAATCATTCACAGCATGCCTAACGGGACATCGTCCTATTAAGTTACCCTGGGTATATAATGAAAGACAATTAAACTGTATTAGATTTAAAGAAGATTTAAAAATCTTGTTTATAGGTGCTATAAAATATGGTTTAATCAATTTTTTGACAGGCATGGCTGAAGGTTTTGATATGATTGCTACAGAAATCCTATTGGATCTAAAAAAAACATTCAAGCATATTAAAGTAATTGCAATTATTCCATGCGTTGGACAAGAAAAAAAATGGAAAGCCCCACAACAATCCAGATATCATAAAATAATAAAAAAATGTGATGATTGTTTTATTCTTTCAGATTCTTATACAAATTCATGTATGCATGACAGAAATAAATTTATGGTGGAACATTCTAGTGTTGTAATTGCTTGCTATAACGGCACTGCTAGCGGAACAAGAAATACAATATTCTATGCAAAAAGCAAAGGTTGTAAAATAAAAATAATAAATCCGAATGACTATACAATATAACAACAAAAAAATAAGTCGAGATTAATTCTCGACTTGTTTTTTGTTGTTATATTAAATTTCTTTTCTATCTTGTAGAGCTTTGGTTAGAGTTACCTCATCGGCGTATTGTAGGTCGCTGCCCATTTGTATGCCTTGGGCTAGGCGTGTGACCTTGATGCCAAGGGGCTTTAGAATCTTAGCAATATAAGATGCAGTTACTTCACCCTCTATATCTGGATTGGTAGCCATAATGACTTCGTCTATCTCGCTATTGGTCACTCTGTCTACCAGCTCCTTGATGCGGATATCGTCTGGTCCTTTGTTCTCTAATGGGCTAATAGTGCCATGTAGTACATGATATAGACCCTTAAAATTCTTGGATTTCTCTATAGCACGGATATCCTTTGGCTCTTTCACCACGCATATGACCTTGGATTGCCTAGACTCGCAAATAGGGCAGATATCGTGGTCTGTGAAGTCGCCACAGACACGGCAGTAATGCAGATATTCCTTAGCGTCCAGCATACTTTTGGCAAAGAACTCGACTGAATCTTGTGGCATATTAATGATAGCGTATGCGTACCTTTCTGCAGTCTTGGCGCCTACAGAGGGCAGGTTAGTGAATGCGTTGATTAGGTTCTGTAATGTCTCGCAATTATCATTCATTTCTACAACAATCCTTCTGGAAGTCCGCCATTTCCCTTTAATTCTTTCTCTAGAGCGTCAGCCTGTGCTATAGCGTCATTGGTAGCCGCTAGTATCATATCCTCTAGCATCTCTACATCGTCTGGGTCTACTGCCTCTGGCTTGATCTTAATAGCAGTAATCTTCTTGTTACCCAATATTGATACCTCTACCATTCCGCCGCCAGCAGTTGCTGTCAATGTTGTATTGGCTAGCTCCTCATCAGCTTTTGCCATCTTCTCTTGCATTTCACTCTGCATCTTTTGTGCTTGTTTCATTAGGTTCTGGATATTCATGCCTCCGCCACCAAAACCACCCATTCCTGGTCTAAACATATGTATTTTCTCCTTTTTCTCATGCAAATTTGATATACTTGCCAAATAATTTTTTTAATTTGGCAATGTTCTCATTTCTGATCTTCATAGTATTATCTTCTTCTAATTGTACTGCAAATGACATAGCAGAGTCAATTTTTTGCAAATAATTATTCAATATTTCTAAATATTCTGGACTCTTCAAATCCTCATAATTCACCGCATTGCTACATATTAGGACAAATTTGTCACCGTCTATATCATAGCCTTTAATATTGCATAGCATGGCAAATAGCAGCTGATCTCCGCTGCGCCTTACATTCCTTATGATATGCCCCCAATACACATCTTTGTTACGTTGAGTATTGTTCATATGGGGTATGTCGGGACTGACGCTTGGCGGGGTATCGCTACTTATTGTCTCATTGCTTTGCGTACTCTGCGGTGGGGCAAGGCTCTTAACATTTGTCTTAGGGATGCTCTCCGCTATTCAACTTTGCCTCAAGAGCTGCTACTCTTGCCTCAAGAGCCGCAATCTTATTAGTCTCTTCCATTAATGATAGGATAGTTATTTCAAACAGAGACTTGGAATCTGTTGTATAACGGAACTCTTGCTCCATAGTAGATAGTTTTGACAATATCTTAATAATAGTCTCATTGTCGGTTGTCTTAGCTAGGGCTTCCATTCTGGCATATATATCTTCTGGGATAGACAGCAGTGACTTGGCATTATCACAATTCTTGATAATAGACAGATCCCTTAGGAAAGCTACTAAATCTTTGTTCAATTGAGCAAAGTTTTTGCCCTTCTGTGCTAGGTTAGTAAGAATAGATAGGGTATTGCCAGAATCTCTGGATATGACTGACTGGGATATCTCTGCCAATATCTCTTTGCTAGTGATGCCAGCAACCTCTAGTACATTGTCATATGTCAGATGATTGCCGCAGAATGCTACACAAGACTCTGCGATAGATAGGGTGTCTCTGACGCTGCCTTCGCCCAGTGATGCAATCAGTCTGACTGCACTGTCCTCGTATGTTACTCCAATAGTATCTAGGATGTATTGCAGTCTAGCAGATAGTACCTCTGGCGATACTAGTCTGAAATCAAACCTAACGCATCTAGAAAGGATGGTCTGAGGTAGCTTCTGAACTTCGGTGGTCGCAAGTATGAATACAACATATTTTGGTGGTTCTTCCAATGTCTTCAGCAGTGCATTGAATGCACTCTCTGACAGCATATGTACCTCGTCTATGATGTATACTTTGTAGCGAGATATAGTAGGGGGATATATGATACTTTCCTTCAGCTCCCTAATATTGTCTACGCCGTTATTGGATGCTGCGTCTATCTCTATTATATCTAGATTGTCGCCAGATTTCATTGTTGTGCAAGCAGTACATTTGCCACAAGGGATTCCTTCTTTAGACTCCATGCAATTAATTGCTCTGGCAAATATCTTCGCTATACTAGTCTTACCAGTACCACGTGTTCCAGAGAACAAATATGCATGAGATATTTGGTCGTTCTTGATCTGATTCTTCAGTGTTGTAATAATATGGTCTTGACCAAATACTTCACTAAAAGTTTGTGGTCGAAATCTTCTATATAATGCAACGTGTTCCATTATGTATATTCCTTTTTTTGTTAATTTAGTATATGTTTTTGACAAAAAGTGGATAATTTATGTCAAATATTTATCTTGGTTCTAATTCTTGCCATGGCATTCTCTACACTCTTTGGTGCGATATGTAGGGTGTCGGCAATCTCTCTCTGCTTTAGCCCTTGTAGATATAGTTTCAAGATATCGAACTCCATATCGCTTAGTTTTAAACCTACTTCCTTCAATGCGTAGTTGAGTGTCTCATCATCTATGACTTGCCTCTCTGGTGTCTTTTCATCACTAGTAAGTGGGATGTAGGATGCGTCGCCGCTCTCTCCCATCACCTCTATCTCACCTTGGTTATTAAGTGGTAGGGTGTCAGAGTTAATTCTTTGTTTCTGAGAGCTTAATTTTCTAAGATAATTGATTAATTCGTTCTCTATGACATGACTGACATATGTAGAGAATTTTGCTTTGCCCTCGTTGTATGTCAGAATACTCTTGTACACAGCTAGTCTCCCACATTGCACCAGCTCTGGATAGTCATAGCTATAGTAATGATATCCCTTTGCCTTGATCTTGGTTTCTATTAAATTTTCATAAGATTTTATCACTTGGTTAACGGCGTATGTATCGCCATTTTTTGCTTGGGTGATTAGTTCTTTTTCGTCCATTTACTTTTTCCTATCAGCTCGAAAAGTGTTGATTACGAGCGTTCAAAATTTTTATTAACTTAATCTATTTTGATGTTTTATGCAAGGTTAGCAGGTGTTATTATTTTTTCTTAGTATAAATAGTATTTATAGCGATTCCCGTTGCGACAGATGCGTTCAGGCTATTGACCTTGCCGCACATAGGGATAGTGACTATCTTGTCACATAGCCTCAATGTTAATTTGCTGGTGCCAAAACCTTCGCTGCCTATAACGACCGCTACACCGCCGCTATAGTCTACAGCATTGATGTCTTCGCCGCCCAGCTCGCAGCCATATACCCAGATATTATTTTGCTTCAGCTCCTCGATTGTCTGGTTAATATTGGTCACCTTTGCTATCTTGACATAAGCAGTAGCTCCGGCTGATGTCTTGATGACAGTCTCATTGACGCTGCACGCACGATTCTTGCCTATAATTATTCCGTCTACACCAAAGCATTCGCATACTCTGATAATGCTGCCCAGATTGTGTGGATCTTCTATTCCGTCCAGTATTAGGATGAATGGATCCTTGCCAGCATTCTTCGATACATCCAATATATCTCTCACTGTGCTGTATTTGAAGTCTGTTGTTACAGCAATGACACCTTGGTGCTTGCCAGTCTGTGATGCTTTGTTTAATAATGCATTGTCCACGAATTGTAACTTCAGCTTCTTGGATTTTGCCAGAGCAACAATCTCGCTAAATGTGGCATCCTTGGCATTATTGCTAGCCATTATTTTCTCTATTGTAACGCCGCTAAGCATTGCCTCCTTGACAGCGTTTCTTCCTTCTATCTGCATCTAATTCTTCTCCTCATTCAATCTTTCAGTAATAGCGTTGTAGCCTATCTGCATCAGCTGCGTCAGTCTATCTAGGCTGCCAGACAGATACAGATACCCTAGCAGTGCCTCCAGTCCAGTTGCTCGCTTGTAATCTGCTACTTTTGCATTCTTGGCGATATTATTGGTCTTGTAATTCCTAGCGCGCTTGTATATTCGCATTTCGTCATCGGTCAGTATGCCCTCAATGCATCTTATTATCTCGCTCTGACCAGCCGCCTTGACATACTTGGTAGACAGCATATGCTCTGCATTTGCCTTCAGGTCACCATTTAACACAATACGCTGCCTAATATATAGGCTGAACACTGCGTCGCCCACGAATGCTAGGCTCTGTGGATTAAGATTCTTTGCATCAATATCCTTGATATCTGCTATGCCAAACATAAGTTATATTTATCACTCCTTATTTCTTCGCTAAGTTTGTGTGTGTGTGTGTGTCTTCTGATTGATTTTTGTTCTTTCTATACACAATAGCACATACTAGGATTATTGCACAGAATGTTAGTTCCAAAGTAGTCTCGAATATTAGCATAAAACTATCTGTACACAAAAAGGCATACACTGTATATGTCAGAGAACTAACTACCCATAGTATCCAAGATCCAATACTAAGGTCGGCTGCTTTTTTGGTGCGTAGACTCTTAACAATCTGCGGAAAATAAGATATAAAGGTGCAAATAGATACAATTGACAGTAATACATTTTCTAACATTCTATTCTCCTACATATATAGTATTTAATAGTATAACACAAATAATTAATTTAGTCCACCAGATTGTATGAGGTGAGGTGGACAATTTTTTACCCGCAATATAGCAGTGTCGTGTCAGCCAATATTGGAATTGCGAGGAGAATACAAAATGGCTAAAATTGTTTGGGAAATAATGGAAATTATGAGATAATATCTCAGTGGCGATATGCCACAAATTATGCATACAAGGACGAATTATGGAAATACAAGAATTATTAGCGCAAGAATTCAGCTTGACGCAAAATCACACAAACAATATTATCAGCCTAATGGACGAGGGCGCGACTATTCCGTTCATTGCTAGATATAGAAAGGAAATGACTGGCAGCTGCGACGACCAGACATTGAGGCTATTTGCTGACAGACTGAATTATCTGAGGAATCTAGAGGATAGGAAGAACAGCGTAATTAACCTGATAGAAGAGCAAGGCAATATGACTGACGAGATTAGGGCGGCATTGGATAATGCTAGTACCCTGACTGAGGTAGAAGATATATACAGACCATTCAAGCCAAAGAAGAAGACAAGGGCGAGTGTGGCTATTGCCAAGGGATTGCAGCCATTGGCCGATGCTATGCTGAAGCAAGACAAGAATGTTGACCTTAATGATTTGGCTAAGAACCTCATCTCTGAAGAGAAGGGTGTGGCAAGTGCAGAAGAGGCCATTGCTGGGGCAAAAGATATCGTGGCAGAGATGATATCTGATAGTGCAACCTTGCGAAAGACCTTGCGTGAGATGTTGGTGAAGAAGGGCTTTGTGAAATGCAAGCTAGTAGAAGATCAAGAGAATGCGTATGTGTACGAGACATACAAGGACTACAACAGCCCAATAGACAAGATGCCGTCGCATAGAGTGCTGGCTATCAATCGTGGTGAGAACGAGAAGTGTCTGAAGGTGGCGTTGGATCTGAACGAAGAGCTGGCGATGAACGCAATATACAGAGAGTTCATTAAGAAGAATTCTCCATACGAAGAGTTGCTGAAAGAGGTGTCAAAGGACAGCTACGACAGACTAATCTTCCCAAGCATTGAGAGAGAAGTAAGGAATGAAATGACTGATGCTGCTAATGAGCAAGCGATTAAGATGTTTGAGGTTAATCTAAAGCCATTACTAATGCAAGCACCATTGAAGGGCAAAGTTATACTAGGCTTAGACCCAGCATACAGAACTGGCTGCAAGATTGCAGTTATTGACAGTCATGGCAATGTACTGGATACAGCTGTCGTGTATCCTACTCCGCCTCAGAATAAGGTAGAAGAGGCTGAGATAGCCTTGGCAAAACTGATAGACAAACATCAGGTAGATGTAATATCAATAGGTAACGGTACTGCGACAAAGGAGAGCGAGATATTTGTAGCTAACCTTATCAAAAAGATGAAGAGAAAGGTGACCTACGCTGTGGTGAACGAGGCTGGTGCCAGTGTATATAGTGCCAGCAAGCTGGGTGCTATGGAGTTCCCTACATTTGATGTAGCACTGCGTAGTGCGGTTAGCATTGCTAGAAGGTTACAGGATCCATTGGCAGAATTGATCAAGATAGATGTAAAGAGTATTGGGGTTGGACAATATCAGCACGATATGCCTCAGAATAGATTGACAGAAGTGCTAGAGGGCGTGGTCGAGGATTGCGTCAATGCAGTGGGTGTAGATGTCAATACAGCCAGCCCTAGTCTACTAACATATGTATCTGGACTAAATAGCGGCATTGCTAGGAATATAGTAGAGTATAGGAAGGTCAATGGCAAGTTTGAGGACAAAGCAACCTTGCTAAAAGTGAGCAAACTAGGTAACAAAGCATATGAGCAATGTGCGGGATTCTTAAGGATAGTAGACGGCAAGAATGTACTGGATAACACAGGTGTGCATCCAGAGAGCTACGAGGCTGTGGATAAATTATTGAAATTATTCAATATGACAACAGAAGATATCAAGAATGGCAATATCAAACACTTGCCAGAACTAGTGGCTAGCAAAGGGGAGCAATCTGTAGCTGATGCAATAGGTGTGGGTGTGCCAACCTTAACAGATATTGTGTCTGATCTGACCAAGCCAGGTAGAGACATCAGAGACGAGCTACCAAAGCCAGTGTTGAAGTCCGAGCTACTAGGCATAGAGAATCTAAAGCCAGGCATGGTTATTGACGGTGTGGTAAGAAATGTAATAGACTTTGGTGTATTCGTAGATATATCTGTACACCAAGACGGACTAGTGCATATATCTGAGATATCCAAGGATTATATCAAACACCCAAGTGAGGTACTGAAGGTGGGCGATGTGGTCACTGTCAAGGTAACTGCCGTAGATGTAGCAAAGAAGAGAATTAGCCTAACAATCAAGGGTGTAACAGAAGAAGACCTAGCCAATAGAGTAGGCAATACTAATTAGAGAAAAAAAGACTATGTTGTAACAATCCTATTTGGATAATATACAACATAGTTTTTTTGTTGGTTAATTATTATTAAGCAGTGTTAACAGGGCTTCTTTTTTCTCATTAGATAGACTTTTGAATTTTTCTAGTAGTAGCATATCGCTATCAAAAGATTTTGGGTCATGATAGAAGAATTTTTCTGCAGAATAGCCACAAGCCCCTAGCATCTTAAAGAAAACCTCCATGCTGGGCAAGAACTCTCCGCTGCTCTCCAATCTATTGATATAACCTTCGTTCATTTCTAACTTAATAGATAACGCTCTAGCAGAGAGATTGGATTCTCTTCGCATTGTGCCTAACTTGAATACAAATTCTTTTCTATCCATACTATATTACCTCGTAGAATATTATAATTGACGAATAGCTAATAAATATTCTAGTTGTAATTGGTAATTTTACACAAAATGCCATATTTTATCACTTTGTATGTAAAATATTTGATATTTGCCACATTTTATGTTATATTTAATTTATGGAAATTACAAATATTAATACAATACATGAATTTAAGACAATAATTCAATTGCCCAAAGATTTTCCTTCATTAAATGATTTTGTAATTTGGGCAGATAGTCATAGAAATATAATGATATCAGCATTTAATCATTTAGTTTTTGTCAAAAAAAGATACAAGAAAATTTTGAAAGAAATTAATTTCTTGTCTGATAGGACTTTCATTTCATGTATTCAATTGGAAAATTTGTTTAGTTTTATAGAAATTAATATAAATAGATTAATAGCGTTGCTTGTGGAAAAAAACACAGTAGAGAAAAATAAAAACTTGCTGTTTATATTAAAAAAGCAAGAATTTAAATCAATTCTGAAAATGTTAATAACATAAAAAGACTATGTTGTAACAATCCTATCTGGATAATATACAACATAGTTTTTTTGTTGGTTAATTGGAGCTAATAGGCGGACTTCGTCGGCAATAGCAAATGAATTCGTAAATTAATCAAAAGATTAAATTACTTCATCTTGAATGCTTTGCCTCCTCTTCCCACAAAACTATATTCATACTTTTGTGGGATAATCCCAGTGCTTTATGCTCTGTGTAATGGGTCCCGACCCGTTGCCGGGTGGGGTTCCCGGCTATACCTTGCGGTGAGAGTCCGCTAAATGTAAAATTGATAAATAATGTGGAGCTAATAGGCGGACTCGTCTATGCGGAGACGCAAGTCAACGGATACTTCGGGTGGCACGCAGTGACGGGGTCCCGAATACCTTGCGGTGAGAGTCCGCTAAATGTAAAATTGATAAATAATGTGGAGCTAA
>CAYSUG010000003.1:58542-71910 GCA_964434145.1 uncultured Christensenella sp.
TAGGCGGACTCGAACCGCCGACCTACTGATTACGAATCAGTTGCACTACCGACTGTGCTATATTAGCAAGCACATATATTCTATTGCAAATAATGCTAATTTGCAAGCAAATTGTGATACTTTTGGGTAGAGATTATTGCAAAAGTGGGTATTTTGTGATAGAATTATTTTAAGAAATATGTGATTAATAGGCGGTGGATTATGTCCAGAGTGGATGATAGTATCAAATATTTGATACAAAAGGGGCTCTTGGTTCCAATGAGCGGAATCGAGCTATACCATGGCAGAGCCGGTGATGGGTCTGGCTGGGCAGTGGATGCAAAGTTCAATAATGCGGGCGATGCGACGAGGTACAAGAATGTTAATTCTGTATCGGCACTGAATACTAGTCGTGATATCTCTATTGCGGCTGCCTTTGCAGGTCGTAGGGCGGAAAGAGAAGGTGGCAAGGCAGAAGTGCACCAAATAGTAAGTAGTGATCCACGTGCATTGATATTGGATTCTACATTTGATATTAGACAGTTTGATGAAAAAGACCAGCAGATGATAGCTCAGGCAGTTAGGGATATGACTACAATGGGTGTCAATGTGGGAGCGCCAGTGCTATTCCAAGACCGAGACAAATATATAGCAGCGTATGAGGCGGTAAAGAGTTATCGTGCGAAGAACAAGATAACGGGACTGTTGGGCAGTGATGCGATAGACGATATTGCGGCAAAGCTGGGTCATGGCAGCAGTGGTGCGGTGGCAAATATTGTCAGTGCGCTCAATAGCAAAATAATATTGTCTAATCCTAATGGTGCGATAGATATGGTCTGGCGATATGCGGTAGGCAAAGGAGATGGCAATAAATATGAAGATGCTCCTATTAGCAGAGAGTATCTAGCGTCGTGGATGAGTAGCAATCATATAGTAGGAACAATAATTGGTGCAGATTCATATACATTGCAGGTGAAAATATCTAATTATATATTGTTTGATCTAAACAAGGTCAATACAGAACGTGCTATAGGAGACAGATATGCGTCTGTCATCAATACATACGGTGATCTGGCAGAATGGCTGGACGGTAAGC
This sequence comes from uncultured Christensenella sp., assembly GCA_964434145.1. Lineage (GTDB taxonomy): Bacteria > Bacillota > Clostridia > Christensenellales > UBA1242 > UBA11490. The sequence goes on from CAYSUG010000003.1 coordinate 59,618, forward strand.
TGGGTGACAAAAAATATGTAAATGCTACTATGACAGATGCTAAGACACTAGTCGAATATATCAGAGAGGACAGAGGTCAACGGAAGATAGTAGACAAGGACGCTGGTGTGTGGGAAGAATATACAGTAGGTGAGCATACAGAATGTGCGTTGCGAGTATTTGATGATTCATTCGTAGACGATGTGCCTAGCGGGATGTTGCCATTCATTAGGACCGCAATACTGCTACATGATTATGGCAAGGGTGTAGCTGTAGAACATGGCAATAAGAGTAAGCATACGTTGTACACAAAGGTGGAGTGCGAAAAATTCTACAAGAAACATAAGATAGATCCTAAGGTAGCAAGGCTACTGAGCTGGGTGATAGATGACTCGCAGAGATACACGACCAGCTATTATGTCCATGGCAATGCGGCGGCAGATTATATGCTGCAGCAAGAGGCTGGAAAGGTTCTGCAAGAGGTAGTGGGTGAAGGTATAACAGACGATATGGTGAGAGGACTGGCAGAGTCGTGCAAGATATTGCAAACTTGTGACAGCGGTGCCTATACATCATATGCTGTGACCAGAGACCACGAAGATGATGTGTATTATCATAGTGCAGGTACATTCAATGGCTCGGTGGCAAAGAGTGAAGTAAATGATCTACGTGGAAGGCGTGTGAGGCTAAAAGAACCAGAAAACCCAGAAAAGTAATAAAAATTATGCCAAAAATGTTAATTTTTTCATTTTTGGCGTTTTTTATGTATCAAAAATATTGACATTATATGCATGATATGATATAATATGTTTATCTTTTACAAGGAAGTGCCCTATGGAAAGATTGAGAAAAAGACGAAAACTTAATAATATTAGCACCATGGCAATAGCTACAAGTGCTAGCGTTAAGAGTAATATACCAAGGTCGGTATTCTAGAGTATTTTTAGAATATCGACCTTTTTTCGTGCATAGGGTAGCAGATTGTGAGATAATAAAAAATAGAAAGGGGTGAAATGATGAGTCTGGAATATGAGAGGAAGAAGTACAAGGTACTAAAATCAATGGCAGACGATAACAAGGCGTATTTGCTTCGCAACAGAGAGATTGCCTTGGATATGCCTATAGAGACGGACAATGGATTCAATGTGGAGAGAGAGCGAATAATCACAGAGATTGATGAGAAGTTAGAGGTTATTCGCAGGCATGAGAACGAGCCGTATTTCGCAAAGTTAGAATTCAAGGACGAGGATGACGGGGCAGAGTTCAAGGGATATATAGGCAGGTTGTCCATTGGTGAGATTAGTGATCCGACGGACACCAAGGTGATAGACTGGCGTGCTCCTATATCTGACCTATACTACAATGGCAGATTAGGTAAGTCATCGTATCATGCCAATGGCAATACATATAATGTGGATTTGAAATTAAAGCGTCAGATAGATATCAAGGATGGTGATGTTAGATCTATATTCGACTTCGAGGACACTATTAGCAGCGATGAGTTTCTAAAGCCATACTTGACGCAGAGTGCGGACAATAGACTAAAGAATATTGTAGCTACTATCCAAGAGGAACAAGACAAGATAATTAGGTTGCCAATATTCAAAAATGTAGTTGTACAAGGTGTGGCGGGCTCTGGAAAGACGACTGTAGCGCTGCATAGGATATCGTATCTGATGTATAATTACAAGAATCAAGTGAAGCCAGAAGAATATCTAATTATATCTCCCAATGAAATATTTATGAGTTATATTTCTAGCATACTGACAGATCTGGATGCTGAGAAGACCAGTAGCTTCTCGTTGAACAAAATGGCAGAAGATATTATTGGCAGCGACTATGATATAATGAGCAAACATTATCAATACAAGAGACTTTGTGACAAAAAACTACCTGTAGAGTATCTAAAATACAAAGGTAGTAGACAAATGGCTATGATAATAGATAGATTCGTTGAGGATTATAAGCGAAAGATATGCAGCAAGGATGTAGTGGTAGATGGTGTGAAGATATTGGACGGTGAGTATGCATATCCGTACTTCTGTGGGGCTACGCATTCGCTAGAGGTTATGTTAGAATATGGGTGCATGAAGCTAGCTAGGGCTATAGCATATGATGAGAAATTAAAAAGGGAGATAGAGAATAATCTAAACAATGCAGGTATATCTATACACAAGAAATTCGCAATTAGAAGGAAGTGTGAGAGTACTAATAGCGGGTATCTGAAGAAGACATTCTCTACCTCAATCAATCTAATGAATCTGTACAAGGAATTTATTACTAACATAGAGAGATATTCCGACCACAAAGATATAGCAACATTAAGGAAATGCACGCTAGAAAATTTGCGTGCCAAGAGAGTGACTCATGATGACATAGCGTGTATCTTGTATCTATTGTACAAGACTCAGCCAGCACCATATTATAACAGCATGAAATGTGTGCTGATAGACGAGGCACAAGATCTAAGTGAGCTGATGTACATGGCGTTGCGTGGAGTATTTAATAATGCTACATTTGGAATATTTGGAGACATTGCCCAAGGTATATATGCGTATCAGAGCATTGATAGTTGGCGGCAAGTATTAGATGTCTTGGATCAGCCTGAGATGCTGTACTTAAAGAGAAGTTATAGAACTAGTATAGAGATTATGGAAGAGGCTAATAAGACTCTGGCACTGCTAGGAACACCTCCTGCACAGAATGTAATTAGGCATGGTGAGGCAGTGGAATATATCCAAGGTAATAGTATATTAGAAATTTCTAGAGCATTGAACTATTGCAATGAAAGATATTCTCATACTGCAATCATATGCAAGGACGATGCAGAACTGGTAACAGCACAAGAGGAATTAGCAGAATTGAATCTGGTTGTTATAGACGAGCATAATATGTCATATGATAACAATAAGAACGTGTTACTTACTGTACAAACTGCCAAAGGTCTAGAATTTGACAGCGTAATAATATATAACAGAGGTAGTTACAAAGAGTCTAATGTAGTCGACCTGAGGCTACTATATGTGGCTCAGACTAGGGCTTTGCACAAGTTAATTGAGTGCGGAGTAGATAATGCGTAGTTATAAAAGTATGAATAAATTAAATGAAGAGAAATAAGAAAAAAGTATTGTATTTATCCACAATATCCACACAAATGTTGACAAAAATAAATCGTTTTGTGTCAAAAAGTGTAAAAAACGATAAAAAACAATCTAAAACATTGTGGATAAGTATGTTATCAAGAAAGAAGTCGCAAAACCAAGTTTTGCGGCTTCTTTGTATTACAACTCTTATTATTACATCTCTGCAGCGGCTAGTTGCTCTTTGCAGCAAGTCAGCAAGATATCCGAGCAATTGTTTAGTTCTGTCAGCATATTCATTCTGTACGCATATTCCTTGACAGTCTCGCTATCCATTCTGGAGTGTGCTACGATATCTGTGGCTTTTTCTCTTAAGTGATTAAATGAACGATTGATTAACTCTTCGTTACGCAGCATGGTCTTATTGTCGGATAGTGCCAAAGCATATACTAGGTCTGTATATGATAGTGTAGCGTTAGTGTCATTAGCGGTTATATCTTGCAGATATTTATTAGTGTTATTGCAGTATGCAAATACTGTATTATAGTCTTTGGCTGCAGACACTATTGCGTACTTTGGCTTAATTGTATTGAAATCGTATGTATGGACATATGGCAAGGAATCAAATAAGGTGCTAATTCCGTCGACCATGCAGCTACAATTAAATGTTTGCATCTCTTCATCAAGTGTGCTGGTCTCTGTATAAAATTCCCTATAAGCTCTTAGTTTGATATAATCTTCAATGCTTCTTGTATATGGGACATCTTTGGTATTGTTGTGTAACATTATATGAGGGCTAAGGGTTACATTCATTGTTGCTAGATTATCAGTAATCATTTCTATATCTCTATCTATTCTTCTGTCTGCATTGTCTAGTATATCATTTGTCATATATTTATCTCCTTTTTTGTATACATGATTAAATAATCTTTATATATTTCTTTCCATATTTCTTCATTTATTTTAACATAGAATATATGTGCTGTCAATAGCCAAATTTCTGCGAACGGTTCGACATTTACTTGGAGAACAATATGGAATATGATAACATATTGTCAGATGAAAATTTTTGCAAGTAAATTTTAAAGAATAGGGAGAAAATGTATTATGCAAGAAGTGACTGTCGAAGTACTAAATACAATGGAGGAAATAGACCAGATATTAAAAACAAAGGGATATAAAATAGTCGATGACTATATGATGAATGATGCATATTATTCTAAGCTATCTACTGATGAGTTGCTGGAGAAAAGTTATGGGGAGATACTGGCAAATAGCTTTATTGTAAGAGAAGTTGTTGAGGACGGCAGATACAATCTGCATCTGTGTTACAAAGCAAAACTATTGATAGCAATGGCGATGTTATAGCAGAGACCAAGACTACATCACCGCTGCTGTATAGAAATGCAACATTGAAGATACTAGATAGTGCTGGTATTAATAACTGGTGCAAGTTATCTACTCATATCGTTGTATATGAGAATGCTGGCAAACAATTCGCAATCCAAGCAGTTAAAGATTTGGGTATATTCTTAGAGTACGAGGCAGAGGATCTACCAGAGATAGCAGGTGATCCATATCAGGTTATTGCAGATATCAAGTATATATTGTCTCAGACTGGGTTAAAGCTAGGCAATGATTATAATGAAAAGAAAGTATATAGGAAGTTCCTAGCAGAGCATAAGAGATAGAAACAAAGAATGTACAACAAAAAATATCCACAAAATGTAAATTTTTGTGGATATTTTTTTGTGTTTATTATTAGAACTTGTAGCCGTCCTTCAGAGATATAGTATGATTGAATATTAGATTGCCCTCTGTGCTGTCTTTGTCCAATGTGTAGTATCCCTTTCTCATGAATTGGAACTTGTCCTCAACCTTGGCATTTAGCAAGAAATTCTCTACCAATGCCTTGGATTCTGTCATAGAGTTAGGATTCAATATCTCGTCTACATCTACGCCCTCTGCCAGTGCCTTGCTAGGGTCTAGATACTCGTCTTTGACCAAGTTATCGAAGTTACGGATTGTGACCTCTGTACAATTGTCTGCAGAGACAAAGTGTATAGTGCCCTTTACCTTCACGCCACTAGTATCGTCGCCACTCTTAGAATGAGGAATGTATTCACAATTTAGGTGGTCAATAGTGCCGTCTTCCTTGTATACAACCTCATTGCATTTAATAATATATGCACCTTTTAGTCTAACCATGCCGCCTTCGACCAATCTATTATATTTTGGTGGAGGGTTAAGGCTGAAGTCATCGCTATCTATAAATATCTCTTTTGAAAAGGTCATTGTATGAGAGCCGTTATCCTCTATATTAGGATTGTTCTGCATCTCGCATATCTCAGAGCCTTCGTAGTTAGTAATAATTACCTTCAATGGGTCTAGCACCGCCATAGCTCTGGTGGCAACCATGTTCAGGTCATTACGAATGAAATACTCTAGCTGCTTGAATGGAATAGTACTATCAGATTTGGTTACGCCAAGGGATTTGACGAATGATTTGATTCCCTCTGCTGTATAGCCTCTTCTTCTCATTCCTACAATAGTCAGATATCTAGGGTCGTCCCAGCCTAATACCTTGCCTTCGTTGACTAATCTTTTTAGATATCGCTTACCTAGCAGAACATTCTCTAGATTCAATTTACTGAATTCTATCTGTCTAGGAGGGTACTCCTTGCCCCATCCATGCTGTATGAACCAGTCATACAATGGTCTGTGATCCTCAAAGCTAATATCGCATAGGCTGAATGTTACACCTTCTAGTGCATCCTCCATAGGATGAGCAAAGTCGTACATAGGGTATATACACCACTTGTCACCAGTCTTGTAATGATGCATACGCATAACTCTGTACATTACTGGGTCACGCATATTCATATTAGGGTGTGCCATATCTATCTTCGCCCTAAGGGTAACTTTACCATCCTCGTACTTTCCAGCACGCATATCACGGAACATTTGCAGGCTCTCCTCTATAGGTCTATCCCTATATGGGCTATTAGTGCCTGGCTCTGTCAGAGTGCCACGAGTAGCCGATACCTCCTCTGGTGACAACTCGCACACATATGCGTCGCCTTGCATTATCATCTTCTCAGCAATCTCGTATATCTTCTCAAAATACGCCTCGCTGGCATATATTACGTCCTTTGGCGTATATCCCAGCCACTTCAGATCCTCTAGGTAGCTATTGGCAAAGTCGCCGTCTTCCTTCGATGGATTGGTGTCATCCATTCTCAGATATGTATGGCCGCCAAACTTGATAGCTGTCTCGAAGTCTATGATCCATGCCTTGCAGTGACCTATATGCCAATATCCACTAGGCTCTGGTGGGCAACGAGTGATGACCTCCTTCGCCTTGCCAGACTCCAAATCCTTGATAATCTCTTCTTCGATAAAATTTTCTGCAATAACGTCTACTTTCATACATCCGTCCTTAATCCATGTAATATATGTCCCAAATATATCAGTTAATAGCATAAATGTCAAGTATTTAGGGGAAAAGAATAGATATAACTATAGGCATATTTGAAAAAAATAAAATTGTGAAAAAGTGTATTGAAAATAGTCTGTCAGTGTGTTAGAATAGAATAAGAAATATATGTGGAGAGGATAATGGATAAGGATAATCTGACTACAAGAGACAAAGAACATATGCAAAGATTTGTTGATTTGTTGCAAAGCGGAACGAATGATATGTCTATTAATTATGACTACTATCTGAAATATCGTAGGTGGTGCTCTAGGGAGAAGGACTGGTGTCTAGAGAAGATAGCGGAGCATATGAAGTTAAAGACTGGTGTGGATATAAGGCAGCAGTTTGGTCTACCAGAGGGATTTTCTATGTCGGATTTGCCAGACGGGATAGAGACTAGCAAGAAAGATGCACAGCTCAATCCATTGCCTTTCAATCAAGAATTCTATGAGAAATTGATGGCGTGTGCTAAGATAAGGATTGCACCTACAGATAATTCATTAGTGAAGTCTAGGGCTGTGTTCAAGAACTGGAATTTATCCAAGAGTGAGCCAGATACCAAGGTGCTAGTCAATTGGCTAGCTGGCAAGGTGGATGGGCAACTAGTGCTATTTAAGGAAATAATTAGTTATCCTATTGCAGGGACATTATTCGATGCGACTAATTCTAGCGAGGGGTTTCCTAACATTGCATCAAGCTATGAGCTGAAGGCAATATTGGGAGGAGATGAGAGATTTATTTGCGAGCTGATTAGGGCAGATTATAACCCCATTTCTCCGCATCGTAATTTTATGAGAGAAGACGGCAAGGTGTTGGACGAGCCAGATAACCTATTTGGCAGTCATGTACATATAGTTAATGACAAGTTCAATTGTGCGTTCCCGTCTCTATATTGTCATAGCGATGCTAAGTATCTGGATATAGAGAATGGTGGCAAGAGGATGACATTTGCCCAAATATCTAATAGTCTGCGAAATGCATTGAATGTAAGGAGTAGAGATTATGGACTAAACTATCCAGCATACTCGCGTGGTATAATGTACGATGATGTATATAGTGTTACTCCAGATCAAATGGAGGTTGGAACATTTGTAGACAGAATGGAAAGAAATATTAAGCTATCCAGAGATAGATATGCGGACACAAAAGATGTCAGAATAGAGGATGTGGGCAAGTTCCGTGTATCTAGGGGTATGAACAAGGTAATGGAATAGTGTATGGATGAATGGGAAATGGATAGAATAGAAGGAGAAAATATATGAAGATAGGTGATATAACAGAGAAGATCAAGGGTGGGGTACAATCCGTAGCATACGGTGGCGGAGTGTATATGATAGGCGTACCAGTATACTATATAGATGCAACACCCATTACTGTGGCTGCAAAGCTGGTGCAAGATACAGAGGTTGTATTAGAGCGAGGCGAGGATGCAGAGAATATGGGGCTACTAAGCACATCCGACGAATACACATTCATGGATCTAGGCTCTGTGCTGCAAAGATATGCGGATGTCTCTGGCATTGAGGATATAATATATCGTGCGTGCGAGCGTAATCATGTGCATTTCGACGGCGAGTTTATTACTCTGGAGTCCGATACGGAGACTACTAATAGCAAACTGAGTCGTTATATTAGGACGATATTAGAGATAGAGATGCGTGTGCTGGATATATCTGGGGCAAAGGGAAAGAGTATCTCTGCGAAGGACAAGCTGATGCAATATATCACCAATAATGGCAATATTTAACAATAGGAATACGAAAAAGAGTTCAGAAGATATATTCTGGACTTTTTTGTTTTGGGGATATTAAATAAAAAATATTTGGTGGCAACATATGCTATTCTTTTGTAAAAATGGTGCATTTAGGGTATACTACTAGTACAAAATCTCTAGGGGACAATATATGAAGAAATTTGTTATAATAGACGGAAATAATATCTGCTTTAGGTCATTCTATGCGTTGCCTATGCTGCAGAATTTTGAGGGTGTGATCAGTAACGCTGTATTTGGATTTGCCAATACTCTGTCGAAGATTATTGACGCAGAGCAACCAGACTATATAGCAGTGGCGTTTGACAAGGGCAAGAAAACATTTAGGCACAAAAAATATAAGGAATACAAGGCTCAGCGTAGACCTACGCCAAAGGAACTATTGGATCAGATTCCGCTACTAAAAGAAATGCTGGATACAATGCATATCAAATATATAGAGCTGGACGAAATAGAGGCGGACGATATAATAGGAGTGTTGTCTAGAAAATATGACACTACTAACGTCATAGTGTCTGCTGATAGAGATGTATTGCAGCTCATCAATGACAGAACGACCGTATATGCGCCTCAGAAGGGCGGAGAGGCTATATATTATACACCAGAGAAATTAATGGAAGTGTATGGTTTGACTCCTAGCCAGATAATAGACCTAAAATCGCTGATGGGCGATGCGTCGGACAATATCCCAGGAGTAGATGGGGTAGGCGAGAAGACTGCATTGAGTCTGGTGACAAAGTATGGTACTTTGGACAATGTATACGCACATATGGCGGAACTGACGGAGAAACAGCAAGCAAGGCTAACTAATGACAAGGACAATGCATATTTTTCCAAAGAGCTAGCTACTATCGTGACAGATTATGAGATAAATGTTGATATACAAGAATTTACTTATGATTATCCTTTTGGCGAGGAGACTCATGAGTTCTTCAAGAGATATCAGTTCAATTCTCTATTAAAGAAACCTGGGATGTTTGATTTTACTCTAGAGCAAGCGAAGGATGAGAATATAGGTAAACCTCTGGAGCTAATCAAGGACGAGAATGCTGCCAATGCAGCACTGGATACCATTGCCAAGGCGGATCAGTTATATCTGTATATAGAGGATGAGATATTTAGTATATATGACGGGAAAGATGAATATAATTTCTCAGTACTTCCTACGCTATTAGATTATTACACGCCAGTAGAGAAGATACTAGAGGTGATAGGTGCTAAGATATCTGACAGAGACTATCCTATATATTTATACGATGCCAAGGAATTTATGCGACAGATGTCTAGATATGATGTCGCAGTCCAAGGCGTAGCCTTCGATTGCATGATTGCAAAATATTTGGTTAATAGCAATCTGAAGGTGTTAGACTTCAGACAAGCGATAGATTATTTCACATTACCACTGTGTTTTTTGTCAAAAAATATACAGACCATGACAGCTAATCTAAAAAATAAGCTAACAGAGCTGAGGTTGGATGAGATATACTATGACATGGAGCTGCCGCTAATTGAGGTGCTGTATGACATGGAGCGTACGGGAGTAAAGATAGATAGAACAGAGTTGAGTAGGCTGGATGAGAAGTACAAGGCCTTGATAGAAGAACTGACCGAGGAGATATATGAGCTGGCTGGGACTAGGTTCAATATCAATAGTCCAAAGCAACTGGCAGAGGTTTTATTTGATAAACTGGGGCTAAAACCAAAGAATCACAAGAAAGAGAGTACTAAGGCAAGTGTACTGAACGAGGTTATGGGGCAGCATCCTATCGTGGCAAAGATAGTGCTATTTAGACAATATTTCAAGCTACATTCTACATATATCAATTCTTATACAGAGCTGATAGATAGCTCTGACAGAATACATACGATATTCCAGCAAGCAGTAACTGCGACTGGCAGACTGTCCTCGACCGAACCTAATCTACAGAACATCCCTACTAGGTCAGAAGAGGCGAAGATATTGCGTAGACTCTTTGTTCCTAGTGACCCGAATGGGTGCCTGATTAGTGCAGATTATTCTCAGATAGAGTTGAGGTTGTTGGCAGATTTTAGTGGTGATGATAGACTAATTAATGCATACAACAACGGTAAAGACATTCACGCATTAACGGCTAGCGAAATATTTGGAATTCCATTGGAAATGGTGTCGGATGAGATGCGTAGGAGTGCCAAGGCTATTAACTTTGGCATAATATACGGCATATCCGACTGGGGATTGAGTCAGAATATTGGCATAACCAAGGTAGAGGCGGGAGAGTATATCAAGACATATTTCTTGAGATACCCTAAGGTAGAGAAATACATGAATGAGAATGTGGAGTTAGCCAGAGAAAATGGATATGTCAAGAGTATAAAGGGTAGAATACGATATATTCCAGAGCTGAAGAGTGCTAACAAAATGCAGCAATTGTTTGGCGAGCGTGTGGCTATGAATATGCCGCTGCAGGGTAGTGCTGCGGATATTATCAAGCTAGCTATGGTGAATGTGCACAGAAGGTTTGTTGAAGAAAAAATGCAGAGCAAATTGATATTACAAGTACACGATGAATTGATAGTAGATGTAGTGGCTGGAGAGGAAGACAAGGTTGAGGCTATTTTGCGTGACTGCATGGAGAATGTCATGGATCTAAGAGTGAAGCTGGATGTAAATATAGGAAGAGGTGCGGATTTGAGCGAAGCTTGATGCTTATAAGCAAAAAAACATAACAAATAAAAATATAGTGAATACAAAAAAATTCAGAACTAGCAGTATATTAGTTCTGAATTTTTTTATTTGGCTATATTTTAGTTTTTCATTAAGTAGCCTTCTTTATTTCTTAGACTTCTTGTCATCATCCTTAACTGTCTCTGATAGTGCTGTTAGCATACCAGCCATATTCTTCAGTTCGCCTGGGATTATTATCTTTGTGCTCTGACCATTAGCTACATATTTCATTGTGTCTAAGCTTTGCAGAGCCATATACGCCTCGGTTGGCTTGGCATTATTTATCATCTTGATGGCCTCTGCTGTACCGGATGCCTCTTCCATTAATGCTACTTTCTTAGCAGTAGCACGTAATATCTCTGCCTCTTTCTCAGCCTCTGCCTTCAATATCTCTGCTTGTTTCTCAGCTTCTGCTCTTAGCACTGCAGATTCTTTCTCACCCTCTGCTACTAAAATTGCAGATTTCTTCTCACCTTCAGCTTTTAATATTGCCTCTCTTCTCTCACGCTCTGCACGCATTTGTTTCTCCATTGCATCACGGATATCCTTTGGTGGCAATATATTTTTCAATTCTACTCTATGAATCTTGATACCCCAAGAATCTGTTGCATCGTCCAGAATGGAACGCATCTTAGCATTAACTACATCTCTACTGGTCAATGTTTGGTCTAATTCTAAGTCGCCGACAATATTTCTAAGAGTAGTTGCTGTTAAGTTCTCTATTGCTTGTAGTGGATTCTTGACACCATAGCAGAATAGCTTTGGGTCTGTAATCTGATAGTATACTACTGTATCTATCTGCATTGTTACGTTATCTTTTGTAATCACTGGTTGTGGTGGGAAATCGCTCACTTGTTCCTTCAGGTCAATTGCTGGAGATCCACCAATTGTAACTGGTCTATCGAAGAACGGTAATATTAGGTGCACACCGGTCTGTAATATTCTATGATATTTGCCCAATCTCTCTATTACTTGGGCTGTAGATTGCCTTACTATCCTTACGCAAGATATTAGGATAGCCAGCAGCAATACAATTAGTACAATTGCTACAATTGCGATTGTGTCCATTAGTTTTCCTCCTTAACTTCTATTTGTTTTACTATGTATTTGTTACCTTCTATACTAATTAGTTCTACAGTCGCGCCCTCTGCTATCTCTGACTTGTCCGCAGTAGTTGCACTCCAGATGATTCCTTTGATCTTAATAGTACCATACTCGTTGCGCTTGATAGGGGTGAGTAGCACGGCCGTCTTGCCAAACTCTGCATCGGCATTGGTGTGA